>JBLNAS010000292.1:0-4643 GCA_050259475.1 Methylocystaceae bacterium | reverse complement strand
CTACCATGACGAAAAAAAAACTAATGATTATTGTGGCTATCAGTGCCGCTACCCTGATCTTGCTTTATTTTGGTTATCGACTGTTCGGTGTGCAAATAAACCAACCCTTAAGAAAAGAGTTACTTCAGCTGCCCGGGGTTAAACAGGTTGAAATCATCAAAGCACGGCAGGGTTTGCCAACTGTGGTACAGGTAACACCCAAACCTACCATGGACTTGGCTTTCTTTTATCACCAGGTGGATGAATTAATTAAAGGCAAGTTTAAGGCATATGAACTGGTTATTGTTAATAGCGGTAACCGGGATGCCGAGCTTTTGTTCGATCAAATGTCACTACAGTTTTATGGTGGTCTGGATCGCCAGGATTATAAGAATATGTTGCAGCAAATGCGGGAAACAGCCAAACAACAAGGCTGGCAAGTAAATATGCAAATGGATGCTACCAATATTTATGTTGTAATGCGTAAAAGTGAGCAGATTTGGTATCGGGTTATCGTAAGGTACCCGAGTCCATTACGGGAGGAGCAAAGCAATTGAAATGGGAGATTGGAATTGGGGTAGGGGTAGGGATGCTGGCCTTTTTGGCAATTATCGGATATAACATTTTGCCAATGCTCCTGCTATTTGGCCTCTTGATACCAATGTTTTATATGTTGAAACAACAGGGAAGCCTAGGTTCAGTCGGGAAGCAGATTAAATCACAGCCAACATGTACTACTACTTTTAACGAGATTGGTGGGCAGGATGCAGCAATTAGGGAACTAACTGAAGCTCTCGATTTCCTAAAAGAAGAACAACAAGCAGTGAAAATGGGGATTAGGCCCCTAAAAGGTATCTTACTAACTGGGCCTCCAGGTACCGGTAAGACTTTATTAGCTCGAGCGGCAGCTAATTATACTAATGCCACCTTTGTTGCTGCCGCCGGCAGTGAATTTATTGAAATGTATGCTGGGGTCGGAGCCCGTCGGGTGCGCCAGATATTTGATCAGGCTAAAAAACAGGCTAAAAGCGAGAAACGGCAATGTGCTATTATCTTTATCGATGAGTTAGAGGTTATGGCTAGTAAAAGAGGTGGCCAAAATGGGCATCTCGAGTACGACCAAACCTTAAATCAGTTATTGGTAGAAATGGACGGTTTAAAAGCCAACGAAGAGGTCCGCTTGCTATTAATCGCAGCCACCAACCGTCAGGATTTAATCGACGATGCACTATTACGTCCAGGTAGGTTTGATCGGCAGGTCAAAGTAGAATTACCTGACCGAGAGGGACGGGCGAGTATCCTGCAGCTTCATACTAAAAACAAGCCATTAATATCACTAGTCAACCTGGATGAGGTTGCTCGGCAGACTTTTGGGTTTTCTGGAGCTGATCTTGAGGCGGTAGCTAATGAAGCTGCTATCTTAGCCTGGCGTGACGATTGCCAAGTTATTGAACAACACCATTTACTAGAAGCGGTGGAAAAGGTAATGCTAGGAGAACGCTCGGGTCGGGTTCCCATGGAGGAAGAGCGGCACCGGGTAGCAGTCCATGAATCGGGTCATGCACTAGTCAGTGGCACGCTGGATGTCGGGTCAGTGGCTACAGTTACTATTGTGCCTCGGGGCCAAGCTATGGGGTACATGCGGCCGTCAACGACTGATGATCGCTATTTATATACGGTCAGCTATATGAAGAACCAGATTATGGTGGCTCTCGGTGGAGCAATGGCTGAAAAATTATGGTACGGGGATTTTTCCACCGGCGCACGAAATGATTTTGCCAAGGCCTGGGAATGGGCGCGAGAAATGGTGCTTAGTGGTTATTCCAAACTGGGCATTGTTGGCGGAGATATTCCCCAGGAAAATATTTTTACTGAGTGTTCGGATATCTTGTCCGAGCTCCGGGAAACCACGCTTAGCTTAATAGAGGGTGAGCGTGCAATCTTAGAGCAAGCGGTCAATTTGCTGCTTGATCGGGAGACCTTGAACCAGCAGGAATGGGAA
Organism: Methylocystaceae bacterium; assembly: GCA_050259475.1. Lineage (GTDB taxonomy): Bacteria > Bacillota > Syntrophomonadia > Syntrophomonadales > JBLNAA01 > JBLNAA01. The sequence continues at coordinate 2,662 of JBLNAS010000292.1, read as the reverse complement.
CAACTACTGGTGGGATAAATTAATTATTATGACGACATAAGTAAGGGGCTGTCGCGGCAGCCCCTTACTCATGTCTAAAGCTGGTCTTAGATTACATCTATCAGCTAACCTGATTGCGGTAAGTCAAGAAATCCTTATTACCACTAGATATTTTAGGTTATATTATGGGAGAGAAATAGTTAGAAGGTGAATGGATGTATCGAGCTTTTATAATCTCCACCGGGACTGAATTGACGCTTGGCGAAACCGAAGATACTAATGGGCACTACCTCAGTGTCCAGCTAAGTGAGTTAGGTTTTGAGGTGGTGGGACGATTAACCGTAAATGACGATCCAGAGATGATAAAAAGAGCATTTACTCTTGCCGGAGATGTAGCAGATATTATCATCAGTAGTGGTGGCATGGGTCCCACACTTGACGACCTTACCCGGGAGGCGGCTTACGAAGTAACTGGTGTAATACCAGTACTCTTACCAGCTGCTCTATCTCATGTGGAGGGGTATTTCGCCTCCAGAAAAGTACCCATGCCAGATATAAACCGTAAACAGGCTTTGCTACCGCCAGACGCATTGATGCTTAATAACCCCCTGGGAACTGCACCTGGAGTACTGTTTAAAGTACAGAAAAAGACCTATCTCCTTTTACCTGGCCCTCCTCGAGAGATGCGACCAATGTTCATGCAAGAAGTAAAATCATGGTTACAGCAATATGCAACCGGTAACTCAAACCAGGTGCAGTCATTAGTAATTAAGTCCTTTGGTGCGGGGGAATCACAAGTCGAAAAGTTATTAGCTCCTTTTCTCCAAGCCTACCCTCAAATCAAACTTGCCCTTCTGGCCAAAGAAGGTGAGGTCCACCTTAGGCTAACCGCAGAGCATAATAATAAGGCCGTTTTGGATACGGTACTTAAAGATTCAGCTTTACTGGTTAAAGAGTGTTTAGGTGATAATTATTACGGTATCAACGATGAGAGTTTGCCGCAGGTAGTGGGGAGATTACTTATTAATAACCATAAAACGGTTGCCCTTGCTGAATCATGCACGGGCGGTCTGGCATCACGCTTATTAACCGATGTTCCTGGTAGTTCGGCTTACTATTGGGGCGGGGCTATTACCTATAGCAATCAAGCGAAAACCAATTGGTTGCGAGTACTGCCTGAAATACTAAATGAATATGGTGCGGTTAGCCCTCAGGTAGCCATGGCCATGGCCATGGGGGTAAGATCAGAAGCCGGAACTGACTATGGCATCAGTATAACTGGTATTGCCGGTCCAGATGGCGGTAGTGACGAGAAGCCGGTGGGTCTGGTATATATTGCGTTGGCAGATAAAGATGGCTGTCGAGCCAAAGAAATGCATTTTAAAGGCGGTCGAGAATCAGTGCGGATGCTAAGTGCTAAATCTGCAATTGATTGGTTACGGCGTCAGGTTAGTAGCTTATGATGAGATTGTTTATTGCCCTACCAGTAAGTGTTAGCATCAAGCGGCTTATTAAAGCCGGAATTAAGGAAGCTTTAAAACTACAGGCTGATGTCAAATGGGTGGAAGAAGAGAACCTGCACTTAACGATAAAATTTATTGGTGAGCAGCCAGAAACCATAGTGCCACAGTTGGTTTCCAGCCTTGAACCAATAAAGTGCCCTGCATTTACACTAGCTTGTACCGATATTGGATGTTTTCCAAACCGTAATCGACCCCGGGTAATATGGTTAGGCCTGGGGGAGGAGGTAGCAGTAGCCAATCAATTGGCGCAGATAGTAGACGATCGTTTGGCGGCCCTCGGCATGGCTCCAGAGAGTAAACGCCGTTGGCATCTTACCCTGGGACGGGTAAGAAGTAATCATAATCTTGATCAATTGATACCTAGTTTAGATAATATCTTCCCAACCATAAAGGGGGAAAAGTGGGATGTTGATAGTTTCTCACTTTTTCAAAGCACACTGACGTCAAAGGGACCAATCTACCAGGAGTTACATAAGTTCTATTTAGGTCATTGATAGTGATAAATGATAGGGTTAATTAAATAAGGGCGTAGAATATTTTAGCGGGATTTAAGGTACCAAGTACAGCAATATTTAATTAGCAAACCTTAATAGCAAGGGGTTTAATCTGGCTATGGAAATTCGCTTAAACTTAAAGTGTTTACTAATGTTTTAAAGGACAAATAAAGCTAGAGAAAAATTATTCCATAGAGAATCAAATTTGGGTTTTGACGTCAATTATATGGTAGGATATAATTAAAATCGAACATATGTTTGAGGAGGGGCAGCCATGGAGAAGGATAAAGAGAAGGACAAAGATAAGGACAAAGATAAGGAACGTATCGGCAAGGCGGATGCCTTGGATAAGGCAATACGTGATATTGAGAGAGAATTTGGACGGGGCTCAATCATGAAATTGGGCGAAAACTCGAGTCTAAATATTGAATCTATTCCTACCGGAAGTCTGTCCTTAGATTTAGCATTAGGAGTAGGGGGAATACCCCGGGGTAGAATAATCGAGGTATTTGGACCTGAGTCTTCAGGTAAAACCACGGTAGCTTTGCATGTTGTTGCTGAATCTCAAAAATTGGGTGGAGTAGCTGCTTTTATTGATGCTGAGCATGCTCTTGATCCGTTATATGCCCGAAAGCTAGGAGTTAATATTAATGAACTGCTAGTTTC
>JBLNAS010000291.1:0-3952 GCA_050259475.1 Methylocystaceae bacterium | reverse complement strand
AATACGTGATTCCTTGGAGCCGGCTAATCGGTAAAATTCAAAACCTGTCTTACTGCTTAAATGATTAGCAATCCACTTCTTACGTTCCTTTTCCCGTACTATAGTAATAGCTTTTTTCGGTGACTCCTCTAATAAATCGGAAACTGTAACTTCTAGTGCTTTAGCAATATCAAGCAGAAGATCAAGATGAATAGAGGCTTTATTGGCCTCGATTTTGCAAATTAGGCTCTTAGTAACATTACAACGGGCAGCCAATTCAGTCTGCGTCATATTATTTTCTAACCGTATATCTCGGATCTTCTCCGCTACATTACTTCTAGGCATTACCCATCCCTCCCAATACTCAAATGCCATAAAGACTAAATAAATACATTATTGTACTGTAATTACTATACCACTAGGACGGGGTTTTTGTCGATATTTTTTGTTTATTCTAATAAATTGTTGCAGTTTAATAATTTACTATCTTAAACTACTTGCCTCGGCGCATGAGGATGAGAGAAGCACACGCCCCTATTATGCCCACCACGGCAAGCAAATACATTCCAGCATTGTAGGTGCCGGTCACCTGGATCAAAATCCCCATAGCAAAAGGTGTGACGGCCGAAAGCAGATTGCTGGTACCGTTCATAATTCCTGAACCGGTACCGATAAGATTGGCCGGTAACATGGATTGCAGTATCGCCCAAGCTATGGGATAGTAGACCACATCCAAGGCGACACCCGCCGAAACCAGAAAGATGCACCACCCCGGTGAATCGACCAGGGCTCCGCCGACGATACACAAAGCTGAGCCAGTTAAAACCAGCATCCCTAATAAGGAACGCTTTCCTAAGCGATCAGAAATCGTTCCCCCGATTACCACCGCAATCGCCGCCGCCGCATAGGGAATTGAGGTCGCCCATCCCATAGTTTTGAGGTCAAGCCCGCGAGCCACCACAAAATATTGGGGTAACCAAGTCACCAATCCCCACCAGATAGCGAGATAGGCGAAATAAGCCATAGTAATCAACCAAAAATCGATAGAACGCACCACCTGACCGGCGGCACCCATTTCCACAGCATCAGTGCTGCTTGCTTCCTCCAAATGAGCTTGCTTGATAAACGCGCATTCCTCCGGCGATACAAACGCATTATTATCCGGGGTATCAGTCACCCACTTAATAACTAAGGGTAACGCTACCAGCAGGCTTAATAACCCGACCAGCATCACCGAGTGTCGCCAACCCATAAGTCCAAATAACCAGGTATATAACGGGATGGTAAGCATAGGCGCCGCGCAGCCACCAACAGCATAGAGCGCATTACCGAGACCACGCTCACCAGCTGGGAACCAATTTCTAACAAAGACACTCTGATTAGGGAAGTGAATTCCCTGGCCAACACCCAAGACCAAACGAGCAGTTAGTAAAAAGGCAAAGGTGGGAACCAGCCCCGAAGTGATCGAACCGAGTACCCCGATGACAATACCAATCATCATTGCTTTACGGGGACCGATTTTATCTCCCAGGGGAGCGGCCAGAATATTAGTCAGGGCATACGGAATAAGAAAGAAAGTCATTAAGAGCCCTTGCAGACCGCCCTTGCCGTTTAGCCCCATATCATTAAGAAATTGGGCATCAACCAGCAGCATGCTTACATTGACCCTTTGGATATACACCACAAACCAGATAGCCACCATAAACCCTATAACTACAAAACGATAGCGTTTGATTTCACAGCCCCACAATTTTTGCATCTTTACTCCCTATATCCTATCTCCATCCATAAAAAAAGGGGCTTTAGCACCTGGAGGGTACCATTTATATGCTAAAGCCCCGTACAAATAAGCGATATTTATTTATATTCGAAAGGCGAGCTTGGTTACAGGGTAACCCCGTCCCGCAGCATACCAATCTGGCGATAACCGTTAGCTTCTGCCCGAGGCCGCAGCTCACCATTAGCTACCTGAATAACCATGGCTAGTAATTCATCGGTGGCTTCATCCCAGCTCTTGCCTTCCACTAGTTGGCCGGCATCGTAGTCGATCCAGTTCTTTTTCTTATCCGCTACTCGGCTGTTAGATGCCAGCCGCATCAGAGGAACTACATACCCAGCAGGGGTTCCCCGACCAGTTGTAAATATGGTCATTGCTGCTCCCGAGGCTTCCTGGTTGGTCAGGCCGACAATGTCATTACCCGGTCCACTGATCAGGTTAAAGCCTTTCTTCTTGAGCCGCTCACCATATTTGAGAACATCATTTACAATAGCCCGGCCGCCCTTTTGGGTGCAGCCCAGGGATTTTTCTTCCAGGGTAGTAATACCACCGGCTATATTACCAGGTGCTGGGTTCTCATAAATCTCCTGGCCATAGCGTTTGAAGTAGTTCTTATAGTCATTAATCATATCGACGATCTTCTGGAAAACTTCCTTGTTCTCGGCCCGATTCATGAGTAGGTGTTCAGCACCAAACATTTCAGGTACCTCGGTCATAACAACGGTAGCGCCCCAAGCGGTTAAAAGGTCGGTAATTCTACCCACCAGTGCGTTAGCGGTAATGCCAGAGAAAGTATCAGAGCCACCACAGTTAATCGCTAGTGCTAGTTCGGAAATCGGCAGCTCCGTGCGATGCTGAGTTATGGCAAAATCATACAGCTCTTTAATCCCGGCTAACCCGGTCTCAACCTCATCATCAACTTCCTGACCGGCCACAAAGCGCAATCTTTCCGGATCGTAGTCACCCAGAGCAGGGACGAAATTCGGCAGACAGTTCTTTTCACAGCCATTCTCAATCAATAGTACACCAGCGCAGTTAGGATGAAATACTAAGTTAACCAAAATGTTTTTGGTATATTCGTAGTCGTCGCTTATCTGACTGCAGCCAACCGGATGGGTTAAGGCATAAAAGCCATCAAAGTTGTCGGTTTTAGGATAGAGGGATTTAGCCACTTCCACAATCCGGCTAGCCGGACCATTGGCACAATGGGAAGTCGGAATAACCCAAATCTCATTGCGAATGCCCACTTTACCATCTTTACGCTGGTAACCACGGAAGGTAGGCATGGGTCCTTCGGGAACCGGAATGTTGTTAAACTGCGGGGTATAGGTATAGTCGATTACATCCTTCAGGTTAGTAAACACATTATGAACATGCACCAGTTCACCCTCAGTGATCGCTTTGGTCGCATGACCAATCGGATTACCGAAGCGGATGATATCTTCCCCGGAGGCAAAATCCTTGAGTGCAATCTTGTGTCCCATAGGAATATCTTCTTTAAGGGTTACCTCCTGTCCGGCAACATGCACCACTAGACCTTTTTTTAGGTCATTAATGGCGATAGCCACTGTGTCAAGATCATTGGCTTTAATGGTGTAGTTCATTTTGTATCCTCCCTCTTAAAATTAGAACTATTGCATTGCTGGTGAGCTGACGCTCACTATGCGCGATATTAGGCGATACATCGTCGCCGTCGGCCACTGGCAAGCTAACGCTTGCTATGTCGCGGCACTAGGCGATACATCGTCGCCGTCGCATCCGCTCCTATTTGGCTAAACACTCGGGGTTGAGGATATTTAACGGGATTTCTCCCCGCATCGCTCGTGCCATATCACAGGCTGCCTTAAATTGCAGACTGTCCTGCGCTTCCTCAGTGTACCAGGCTGCATGCGGGGTAATAATCACATTATCAAGCTTTAACAAAGGATTGTCTGGGTTTATGGGTTCAACTGAAGTTACATCTAGAGCTGCCCCACCTAACCTGCCACTTTCTAAGGCTGCGATCAAGGCTGCTTCATCAACCAAACCCCCGCGGGCGGTATTGACCAAAATCGCTGTTGGTTTAACCAGGGCTAGTAACTCTTCATTAATTAAACCGCGAGTAGTCATTAAGAGCGGGGCATGCAGTGAGATATAATCGGAAGTTGCCATCAAGGTCGGCAAGTCGACACTCGTCACTCCTAGCGCGCTAACCAC
>JBLNAS010000290.1:0-2893 GCA_050259475.1 Methylocystaceae bacterium | reverse complement strand
CGGGAATATGATGTTTCCCAGATGGAACCGCAGGTAGCGTTCCCCCACCTGCCGGAAAATACTCGTCCGGTCAGTGAAGCTGGTCAGGTGCAGTTAGACCAGGTCGTAATTGGCTCCTGTACCAATGGTCGGATCGAGGATTTAGAAATCGCCGCCTCGATTATGAAGGGCAAAAAGGTTAACTCTAATCTAAGAGTAATCATCCTGCCCGGCACGCAACAGATTTATCTGGAAGCGATGCGCCGCGGCTGGGTAGAGATTTTTGTGGAAGCGGGAGCGGTGGTGTCAACACCCACTTGTGGACCCTGCTTGGGTGGTCATATGGGTATCCTGGCTAAGGGAGAAAAAGCTCTGGCCACCACTAACCGCAATTTCGTCGGCCGGATGGGCTCCCCGGAGAGCGAAGTTTACTTATCTTCCCCGGCGGTAGCAGCGGCATCGGCTTTAACCGGCCGTATCACACCCCCCTGGGAGGTGGCTTAACAATGGATTTTAAGGGAAAAGTACACCGCTTCGGCAATGATATCGACACGGATGCTATTATACCGGCTCGTTATTTGAATACAGCTGACCCGGTAGAGCTGGCAAAGCATTGTATGGAAGATGCCGATGCCAGCTTCCCGACCCGGGTTCAGACTGGCGATATTATTGTAGCTGACAAGAACTTTGGTTGTGGCTCCTCGCGCGAGCATGCGCCCATCGCGATCAAGGCATCTGGGGTAGCCTGTGTCGTAGCTAAGTCATTTGCCCGGATTTTTTACCGCAACGCTATCAACATCGGTTTGCCGATCGTGGAATGTCCGGAAGGGGTGGAAGCGATCAAGGCTGGTGACGAATTGCAGGTCGACCTGGTTTCTGGCAAGGTGGTCAATCTTACCACCGGGACGGAGTATCAGGGCACACCTTTCCCTGCCTTTATGCAGAATATTATGGATCGTGGCGGTCTCATTGAATATGTCAGGGAAAGGGTGAACTAGCATGTATAAGATAGCGGTGTTGCCTGGCGATGGTATCGGGGCCGAAATCGTCCCCGAAGCAGTGAAAGCCATGCAAATAGTCGGCAAAGTATTTGGACATGAGTTTAGTTTTCAAGAAGCCCTGGTCGGGGGAGCAGCACTGGATGCCGTTGGTGTAGGGCTACCTGATGATACCCTACAGCTGTGTTTAAATAGTGATGCTGTGCTCTTAGGAGCTATCGGTGGCCCCAAATGGGACACTCTGCCTTCTGAGATGCGCCCGGAAATGTCGGCTCTGCTGCCCCTGCGTAAGGAATTGGAGCTGTTTGCTAATCTGCGGCCTTGCTTCTTATTCCCTGACCTGGTCAAAGCCTCGACCCTTAAGGAAGAGGTCATCAGTGGAGTAGATATTATGGTCGTGCGGGAACTTACCGGGGGGCTATATTTTGGCCAAAAGGGCCGGGGTGAGGATCAGGGGGGCAAATTTGCTTTTGACAGCCTGGTTTATCATGAATATGAAATTGAGCGCATTGTTCGCTTGGCATATGATATTGCCCGGAAACGCGGTAAGCGCCTAACCTCCGTGGATAAGGCTAATGTCTTGGAGACTTCCCGCCTCTGGCGCGAAATAGTGGAGCGTCTAGCACCGGATTATCCTGATGTCGAGACGGAACATATGTATGTTGATAACTGTTCGATGCAGCTTATTCGTTATCCGAAACAGTTTGATGTTATTGTGACCGAGAACACCTTCGGTGATATCCTCACTGATGAGGCATCGATGCTGACCGGTTCGATCGGGATGTTGCCCTCAGCTTCCATTGGTGGCAAGGTAGCATTGTATGAGCCATCCCATGGCTCGGCTCCTGACATCGCTGGCCAGAATAAGGCTAATCCGTTAGCAACCATCCTATCTGGAGCTATGATGTTACGCTACTCCTTTAACCTGGAGCGTGAAGCATTGGCCGTGGAAAATGCGGTACGGGAAGTACTAGCTGCTGGTTATCGGACACCCGACCTCATGGAACCAGGTAAACAAATGGTTGGCACCGCACTTATGGGCGATCTGGTAGCCGCCCGTATCACTGCTTAGAGTCATCGCTGAAAAAGCATATATGTCATCGCGAGGAGGAACGACGTGGCGATCCGTACTCCGTAACACCTAAGATAATATTAGCGTAGCGGGTTACGGACTGCACCTAAAGGTATTTACTCCCTACGGGAGCGGCACCACTACACTATCGTTCCTCGCAGTGACAGTTTTCATTAGTGGTTCTACCGGTGATATTTCACAGTAATGGCATACAAGAATATGGAGTGTGATTTGAGTTAATGGGGATTTAGTAAACAAGATAGTTATTTACGATACCACGCTGCGTGATGGTTCCCAGGGAGAGGGTGTCTCTTTCTCGGTAGAGGATAAGATCAGAATCGCGCACAAGCTAGACTGGTTGGGCGTGGACTATATCGAAGGCGGCTGGCCGGGTAGCAATCCCAAAGATCTTGAGTTCTTTCGGCTCGCAGCTGAGCAGGAATGGCAACATGCTAGTATTACTGCTTTTTCCAGCACCTGCCGCCCGGGAGTTAAAGTTGAAGAGGATGCTAATATCGCTATCCTAGCTAATTCTGGGGTCAAACATTGTGCGATTTTCGGCAAGGCTTGGGATTTCCATGTCATTAAGGCTTTGGAAACCACTCTTGACGAGAACTTGCGTATGGTTGAAGATACCGTGGCTTTCTTAACCTCGCGGGGCATTGAAGTCATGTTTGATGGCGAGCACTTTTTTGACGGCTATAAAAATAACCCCAGCTATGCTTTGCAGGTCTTGAAAGCAGCGCGCTCCGGTGGGGCTAAGTGGCTGGTCTTGTGTGATACCAACGGCGGTTGCTTGCCCTGGGAAGTAGAAGAAATTGTGACTCAGGTGCAGGCTGAAGTG
>JBLNAS010000289.1:0-5221 GCA_050259475.1 Methylocystaceae bacterium | reverse complement strand
CGATACTTTGCCCTTAAAGGTTCCGCTAGCAAGGCATACTGCCAGGCTCCATTCCTTTCTTTAACCGCCTCCGCCCAACTATTAGCAGCTAATCGTGGCGACGCCGGTGCGAGTGCTTGTTGCAATAAATCGACTCGTCGATCAAGAAGTTTGACTTCCTGGTGCCATCTCAACCCAACCATACCTAGCGTTATTAATAGTAAAAAGACGGCCCCAGCTAGCAACCAACCCTTACCTTTCATTATTGATCCTCCTAAGATCACAAACTACTTAGTACATAGGTATGTTTTAGTCTGGTGCCCTTTGCCTGATATCTATTTCCGCTACCTATTTACACTAAATTAAATTCAATTCACCATGACGACGAACCAAAAATCCCTTCTGTCCACTGGCCACCACCTGGACATAATCATACAACATAATACCGCCGTTACTGTATTCCTGAGCGCCTGGATCTGGGATATGCCACTTTAGAACCGTAACCCCTGTCCCTTCAACCAGAGGAGTGGCAGCGGGAGAAATCCGATTGAGATCATCAATTAGGCGGTCGCCCTTTATCAGTAGGCGGGTACGTCGGTAGCCTTGCCGCGATAACATAATTCGATCCATCGCCAAGCGAGCCAGTTTGCGATTATCTCGATGACGGTCATCGGAAATAGTTTCGAGTGCACTTAATGATCCTTGGTCAATTCCTAATCTTCCCAAACTGAGAATGCTATAATATCGCACCTCCGGACAATCATGAGGCAAAAGCTTTAGCAGTGGCGTTACTGCTTTAGCACCTAGTGCTTGCCAGCTAAAGGTTTCCTGATAGTAAATTGATCGCTGTTCCTCAGTTAATTGATTGTTAAGTGGGCGATTATTCCAATCTAGATAAAGCGAATCCCCATCCGGCCTTGCCCCCCCAATTAATAGCTCCGCGCCGGGGAAGAGGCGGCGAGTATTATGTATGCCATTATTACGTAATATATTGCTCACCGAAGTAGAAGTACAGTTAGCAATACACTCCAGGCTGTCACCCGGGAGTAAAACATAATAAGGCCCGCCGCCAAGGCGAGGTAGTTGCACCCCCGGACGAGGGATTAGTATAAGGTCACCAGTTACTGCTACCCGGGGATTACAAATAAGATTAGCTTTCATCAAGGCCGCAATGGTAGTTCGGTTTCTTTGGGCAACACGAAACATGGTATCTCCAGGACGTATTACATATAACAAGACCAATTCACCCCCGGATCACTATCTAACCGATAATCTCCTGCCCTATTTTATGGGCTGGGTCTATGGGTTGGCACCTAACTGAAAAATTTGACACAATCAGACCGATTATAAAGGAAATTGTAGGGAAGGCACCGAAAAAGGATACAACTAGCTGCAAGGAGGCTTGTGGATTGAACAGTCTAACTATAATGTCATTAGTTGCGTTTCTTATCTATGTAATACTGGGGGTCACCGGTGCCAGCAAAGATATGAAGTCACGTCTTAACCGTAGCTTCCTCTATTTATGCTGCAGTCTGGCCATCTGGTCTTTCGCCTATTCCTTTGTCTATCCCTTAACCAATACCGACCCCGCCAATCAAGGAAACCTTTGGTTTTGGTACCGTTTATCAGGACTGGGTTGGTGCACATTACCGTCCATTGCCTTACACTTTAGCCTGGTACTTACCGGCAAAGATAAAAAGCTTGGTCGCATCTGGCCATGGTTCCTATGGTTTATCTATATACCAGCAGTAGTGGAACTATTTAAGAATTTTACCGGCATTCTCATTGCTCAAGCGTTTACCTCTTCCCCCTTGGGCATGGTGGAAATCCAGCAAACTGCTAGCATCTGGTACCTGTGGCACAACCTATACTTCTTAGGCTTTGTTGGTGCCCATTTTATTCTAATCGGGCTCTGGGGACGTCGTTCTCGTTATCGCCGTGATAAAAAGCAGGCTAATTTGATAGTAATTTCCGGTCTATTTAGTTTTGGTACTGGTATGGCGGCCAATTTATTTCTTCCCGGTCTTGGGGTACAAATTCCAGCGGTAGCCCCCATTACTACCCTGATATGGGCACTAGGTATGGGATTTTCTATCGCCCGTTATGGCTTTACCACTCTAACCTCAGCTCTAGCAGCAGAAGAAATTCTATCGCGAGTAAAAGACCTGGTATTTTTACTCGACCCCGAGGGGCGGGTTTTAAGAGATAATTGGCAAGTCACCAAGACCCTGGGCATTAAAGAGGAAGACTTGCAAGGTCAAATGCTGGTTACAGTAATTAAAGAAACTGACGTACTGAATAGTTACCTCGTCGAGCTCAATATAGGTTCTGACCCCCAAGAAAAAATCGAATTGCGGTTTGTGATTGGTCAAAACGAGGTAACCACTAATGTGACGTTTTCTCCTATTCGTAACCATTTGCGTGATTTAGTCGGTATTGTCGTGGTGGCTCAAGATTTAAGGCCAACCATTCAGGTTAATCAAAGCTCGCAGGCGGTTACCGGTGCCAGCCAGGCTATGGTTGACCAGGTTGAACAACTCATGTCTAATGCTACCCGGGTGGAAGCCTTCGCCCAGCAAATTAATAATAATATCAATGAGGCCAGTGCTGGTAGCCGCCAAATTGCTGGTTCACTAGCTTCCGTCAATAGCCTGGCGGCTCAAGTTAAAGATGACTTACAAACTCAGTACCAGACAGTTCTCGGTGTACAAGCGAAAAACATTACCATCAGCGATCAAACCGAAAACACCTCTCAGATTGCCCTTGACCTTTACCGTGAAACGGTAGATCAGATGGAGCAGGCTATCAAGCAGACCGAAGTAGTACACGATATCACTCGGATGGCCGAAACGATTTCCGCCATTGCCAGCCAGACCAATCTACTGGCGCTTAATGCTGCAATCGAGGCTGCTCGGGCTGGTGATCAGGGACGTGGTTTTGCGGTAGTGGCGGATGAAGTTCGTCGTTTAGCGGAAGAAAGCTCATCCAATGCGGGAAATATTCAACAAATAATTAAAGAAGTTACCTCGGCAGTACAAGGTCTTACCCATCATGCTACCAGCTTAATGCAATTTCTTAACGAAACTGTGGTTCCTGACTATAACTATATGGTTACTACCTGTAGTGATCATGTCCGAGAAATGGGTGAAATATCAACATTTATGGCCGCCTATACCACTTGGACTCAGCAATTGGCGACGGCGACCTCCCAAGTTACTTCGGTAGCAGAAAACACCGATCAATTGCTGCAGGTAAGCCTGGAAAGAGTGCAAGATATAACTAATCGCACCTCCCTAACCACCAGTTCAGTTGGGGAAATCCAGGGGCATCTCACCGCTCTAAACCAAACTGCTAGTTTACTCCAAAATATGGTCGAGGCACTAAAACGCTAAGTTTATTACTATACCAAATAATGATATCGACAAAGCATAAAACCCTCGGTACACTGCTACTGTGCACCGAGGGTTTTACTTGTTACTAGCTACTTAATGGCAGCTAAACTCCCGCGTTTCCTATTTCTCAGGTTCTTGACCTCGCGCATCAATAGAAACCAGGTAACTACGGAGGCTATCAAGTCGGAGATCGGAGCTGCTATCCATACACCATCCAATTTTAATATCGGCGGTAGAATAAGCAAAAGTGGTATCAAGAGAATTACCTGCCGCAGCAGGCTTAGAACCATGGCCTTCTGCGCCTTACCGACAGCCTGGAAGAAGTTAGCGCTTACAATCTGGAAGCCCACTATCGGTAACAGTAACATAAATATTCGCATTCCCCGGGTTCCTTGCTCAATTACCCGGGCATCAGGTGTAAAAGCCATAATTAAGATATGTGGTATGGCCTGCCCCAAAACAAACCCCATGCTAGCAATTAAGGTAGCTCCCATAATTGCCTTTTTTAAGGTTTCTATCACCCGCTGATAGTTTCCGGCACCGTAATTATACCCGATTATTGGCTGCGAGCCTTGATTGATACCAAAAATCGGCATCATAATAAACATGACTAGGGTACTAATAATTCCAAAGGCGGCAATCGCACTATCGCCACCATAGCGAGCTAAATCGCGGTTAAACAAGATATTAATCACACTGGCTGCTAACTGCATGAAAAAGGGAGCCATGCCAATTGCTATAATCCCGCTAATAACTGGCCACTGCAGCCTCAAATTCACCCAGCGCAGGTTTAGCACACTATTGCCACGCGTAAAATAGTAGACTACCCAAGCGGCTGACGCCCCTTGTGAAATTACCGTCGCTATCGCTGTTCCCTTAATCCCCATACTAAGCCAATAGACAAAAATAAAATCCAGTATAATATTGAGGCCAGCATTGAGTAAAAGCACCATCATAGACATACGGGGGTTGCCTTCCGATCTAATAATGGCACTGAGGCCAAAGCTGGTAAATTGAAAGAAAGATCCCCAAAGAATAATGCTGATAAACTGTCGCCCATAAGGCAATATCTGTTTACTCGCTCCGAACTGGATTAATAGATCATCCAAAGTATAGAGTAACACCGCGGAGGTAATAACCGATATTATTGCGCCTAGCATGAAGGCATTACCCAATATTTTTTCTGCCTCATGCGGACGGTTCTCACCTAAGCGAATTGAAACCAGCGCCCCGGAACCAATACCGATTAACATCCCAAAGGCCATTATAATAAATGATATCGGCATGGTAATCGACATACCAGCTATAGCATCAGCACCGACAATATTACCAACGAACAGGCGATCAATAATGGTGTATAGGGAATTAGCCAGCATACCAATAATCGCAGGCAGGGAAAATCTAATCAGTAGGCTGGTAATTTTGTCTTGTCCCAACTGTAATGTTCTTTCTTCCATCGAAGCCAATCTCCTAAATTGTTCATTAAAGGCTATTTAGTCTTTATTATCACATTTATTTCGCCCGGTCATCCAAACGCTATTTATCACTTTAACATAGGTGCTTTGGTATGCCAATTAACCTCCGGTAGCCGCCGCTTCCGTTTTTTTCCATTTGCTGGTAACCAGTTCCTGAGCCTTTTGCATATTGATAGCTATAACCATCAAATTGAGAAAGGACGTAAAAGTGTGCGACTAAATAATCTCCGGATCGGGGCTCGGCTGGCACTTGGCTTTAGCTTGGTTTTACTGTTGATGTTAGTGATGATTGGGCTCAGCCTTAAATACATATCCAGCATCCAACAGAATCTGGAACAAGTTCAATTGCTCAATAGCCAGCAAATCCATGAGGCT
>JBLNAS010000288.1:0-3556 GCA_050259475.1 Methylocystaceae bacterium | reverse complement strand
GCCTTTATGACGGGTAATGAAGTAGTCGCTTGGGCAGCCCTGGCGGCTGACGTTGATATCATGTTTGGCTATCCGATTACTCCTCAGAATGAAATTATGCATTATTGGACACGGATGGCACCCAAGTACAATCGGGAGTTTTTGCAGACTGAGGATGAAATTTCAGCAGGGTTTGCTGTCTGTGGTGCGATATTAGCTGGCAAGCGGTCTTTTACCGCTACCGCCGGACCCGGAAATACCCTAATGCAGGAGCCTTTTAGCATGGCGGAAGCTATGAGATTACCGCTGGTAGCAGTTATTCAACAGCGTGGCGGACCTTCTTCGGGCACCGTTATATACTCACAGCAGGAAGTTACGCTTACCTGCAAGGGGGGTAATGGCGAGGGGCACCGGATTGTGTACTCTACTTCTTCCCACCAGGAATTATATGACTATGTACTTAAGGCTTTTGCGACGGCCAGAGATTATCGTTTCCCCACTTTTGTTCTCGGGGATGGATATCAGGCTAAAATGCGTGAACCCGTAGAAATGTATGACCCCGCCGAGCGCGGTGTCAATCTGACCAAACCGGCAGCCTATCTGGGTAAGCCTGGGAAGATAGGGGTTGACCGTGAATGTGTTCACCTCTGTAACATCTATAGTATGGAAGAAGAACTGTATGATGTGGTTCAAGAGTTTCAAGCAGAATTTGACCGTATCACTCCCGATGTAATTGAAAGCGATAGCTATGGTTGTGAAGATGCTGATGTAATCGTGGTCAGCCATGGGGTTATTTGCCGAGTGGCTGATGATGCGGTTAAAGCATTGCGAGCTGAAGGACATAAAATCGGCTACTTTAGACCGATCACCTTGTCGCCATTTCCTACCGCCCATTTGCTGGAGGCATTATCCAAGGGCGCCAAGAAGCTATTAGTGGTAGAATCAGCTCAAGGTCAGCTCCTTAAACTGATAAGAGATGAGATTTATGGGCAGACCGTACCCATTGAAACCCTGCTTAAGCCGGGAATGGGGATTATGGACACCGAAATTATAGACAAAGTGCATAGCATTTTATAGAAAGGGGGCTTAAAGAGTATGGCAACCGTACAGGCAGCAATGCCGAAAAGCTGGTATTTACCGACCAAACCGCATAAATTCTGTCCCGGTTGTGGCCATGGGATTATACTCAAGGCCCTCGGGGAAGCCATAGATGAACTGGGTATCCAGGATCGGGTAGTTTTTGGCTGCGATATCGGATGCTCGCTCCTCTCCTGGAACTTCTTTGATTGTGACAGTACGCAGACACATCACGGCCGTACCAATCCGGTCATGGTAGGAATTAAGCGAGCTAATCCTGATCTTATTTGTATTGGATATATGGGTGATGGCGGCGCCTATTCTATTGGCTCACAGCACCTGGTAAATTCGGCGGTACGTAATGAAAAGATAACTGTAATCGTAGCCAATAACACTAACTATGGCATGACGGGTGGCCAGATGTCACCGACCACACTGCCCGGCCAAAAGACCGAAACTAGTCCTTATGGGCGCGATATTGAAAAAACCGGTCATCCCACCCAGGGACCGGAAATGGTAGCGGCTTTAACGACCGATACTGCTTATGTAGCTCGGGGTACAGTGTCAAAGTATCGTCAGCTTAAGGGCTATATTAAAAAAGCATTGCAGAATCAGATTGATGGACGGGGTTTCTCATTTGTCGAAGCTCTTTCCACCTGTCCAACTAACTGGAGTACCAACGCTGAACAGACCTGGGGCTTTTTAGAAGAAAAGATGGAAAGCTATTATAAAGTAGGAGAGCTAAAATCCCCGTTTGAGAGAGGGGAGGGCTAGGAGCATGGAGAGGAGAATTACCAAGATCGCTTTGGCAGGTGAAGGCGGCCAGGGTGTACAGTCAATTGCCCAAATAATTGCGGAAGCAGCTTATGACGAGGGACAGCAGGCGATCTACATCCCCAACTTCGGGGTGGAACAGCGGGGCGGTGTCTCAATCGCCTTCTTGCAGACTAGTTTGGGCCGAATTGGGGCTCCCAAGTTTGACATTGGTGATGTTGTAGTAGCCCTAAGTGAGCGGGCGGTGCCGCGTACAGCAAAATACTGCGGACCTAAAACCATATTTGTTTATGATTCTTCCCTGGATATTAAGCCGGAGGATCTGCCGAAAACCGCTGGAAAGATACTGGCGATTCCGGCTGTAGATACCGCAAATAAGGAACTGCATCCCCGGGTATTTAACATCATTATCATGGGTGTGATAATTGGGCTGGTCGAAGTGGTATCTTTTGAAGATGCCAAGGCGGCGCTTAATCATAAACTGGGTGCCAAATTTGAGAAGAATCCCAAGCTGCGGGAACTAAACTACCGGGCATTGGAAATTGGCCGTGATATGGCGGTTAAGTATGCACGAGAGGGGGCTAAAGTAAATGACTAGCCATCCTGAAGTAATCACCACAGATATGGAGAAAGCCTTCTTTCATATCTTCCCTGCCTACTGTAAGGGATGTGGATTATGTAAAGAGAAGTGCCCCCGGGAGACCTTACGTTTTTCGGACAAATTAGGGGCTTATGGTACGCCGTCGATAGAACCCAAAGATACAACTAGTTGTATTGCTTGTGGCCTTTGCGAGCAGTGCTGCCCAGATTGTGCTATCCGCATTGAACGTAAAAAGAAGCCGAAAAACACATAATCTTGTTAACTCATCAAATATGAAAATAATAATAAATGTCGGGCAAGACGCCCGGCTTTTATTTTGATTCGAATGTAAAGTTAACTTGACATAGGGATTGATCGGGTTTATAGTAGTGATGTAAAGCGAACTTTACCTGTTGATGAGATAATTTTTTGAGGTGAATTTAATGCAAAACCGGATTCGGGAACTTCGTGAGCACATGGGGATAACCCAGGAGGATTTAGGTATTCGGGTAGGGGTTTCCCGCCAGACGATAATATCACTGGAGCGAGGTAAATATAATCCTTCGATAAGCCTGGCTTATCGGTTAGCCCGCACTTTTAATCTTAAGATCGAAGATGTTTTTACTTTTACGGAGGAGGGGAAAGGTTTTGAAGATTAGCAGCCGAAAGAGAATGGGCTTATTTGCAGTGGTATTTGGTCTGGCGATGATCGGAGTCTGGGATATAGCTGCGGGCCGGGTCGCAGAGGGCATAGGTGTGATGGCAGGAACTCTAACTGTAGCGGGGATTTCGTGGTACCGGATCAATAAAATACGTGATTTGGAGAATAAGGGAGTCAATATCTACGATGAGCGAGTTATGCATGTAGCGGGCCGGGCAGCACAGGGAGCAGTTAAACTTTTTACTTTAGGATTGGCTCTATTTGTTGGAATAGGTGGGGTTGTGGGGCCACGAGTAACGGTGAATCCGTATAATTTTGCGGGTTATCTATTGGCTATAATTCTATTATTATATGTAGGGTTGTATTATTATCACGGAACTAGAGCTTAAAGCTGCCAATTAGCTGCATTAAAAGATTTGTTCATTTCACAGCAAATTTTCAATTACAATATATACACAGATGGTTAAGGAAGGCTGTGAGGGGAT
>JBLNAS010000287.1:0-6456 GCA_050259475.1 Methylocystaceae bacterium | reverse complement strand
CACTGAGGGATGCAGTTACGCTGTGGGCGGCTGTATAAGCAGTGTGGGACCACGGAAGGTTTAAGCCTTTCGTCTCTGTGTATCGGGGGCGAAAGGCTTTTTATTTTTCTCTCCTTGAGATATGGGGGCATGGTTTGATGTGTAGCTCTAGGGTGCATGCTCGGTGTTTTAAGGAAAGGGGACACACCTTCCACTATATCGCTTTTGCTGCGCTATGCTCCGCAAAAACGGTGTAAGGAATGTCCCCCGTATACGTGGCCGTGGGAACCGTTTATTTCCCGCCTGCTCCCCGCCTGGATCGACCGAAGGGAGCCCTACTTGGTGACGTCGCTGCAGGGATGTTAACCGCGCCCGCCGGCCACGTAACGAATACCCTCTACAGCGGCTTGCATGTAACTTTGCCTAAAGCAAAGGACCCGTTCCCACCCTCAAGTCCCTAAGAAAAGAAAATAAAAAGCCTTTCGCCCCCGATACACAGAGACGAAAGGCTTAAACCTTCCGTGGTCCCACACTGCTTATACAGCCGCCCACAGCGTAACTGCATCCCTCAGTGGCCGTTAACGAGGCCATCCGAATCCGGCTACTAAAATTTCACCGCACCTGCTCCCGGGCGCACCCTTCAGTCCTTACTACCTGAGTCAGCTTTCAGCCAGATGACTGACTCTCTCTGGAGGCAGAAATAGAACCTACTCCTCCCGATCTAAGCATTTAATTAATATAGCTATTATTTAAAATATATGGTATTAACCATCGTTTTGTCAACTACTGTAAACAGGGGTAATCGTCATCATTCTCTTCTTCCAGCGATAACATATATTGATCAATAGCCTCCCGGAGAAAAAACATATAACGCAGCGTCTCATCAAAGTTCTCGGTTTCGCCTAGTAGAGCGTGTACAAAACCACACGCTCTATCATGCAACTGCTGATCACTGGTCAAGGTTATTTCACCCTGCTTTCTTTAAAGTACCGCATTTAAACGTGATTTTATCTCCTCATTGCCCATTACCGCCATTAAATAGGGCAACTCCGGCCCATGCTCCTGTCCGGTAAGAGCGCAGCGCAGAGGTAAATATACCGCTTTACCATTTAGCTGGCCTTGTTTAATAAAGTCCTTAAGAAAAGCTTTGGCTTTTTCTGGGGTTACCTCCGTCGGAAGACTAGCGGAAATATCTTTTAGAACTTGCTTAGCCTCCGGGGTACTTAACACCTCCCGCGCCGTATCACCGAGAACCGGAGCCACTAGGAAAACAGCGGCTTGTACCGGTGCTTCACCCAAAAAGTTGAGATAATCCCGCAAGCAATGAACTAAATAAGCATAGCGTTCATCGCTTAGTCCCTGCACTAACTCTTTCAGATCTGACTGGAGCAAATATGGTTTAAGCAATTTCCCAAGCTCAACATCACTCTTTAGCTTAATATGTTCCCGGTTGATATGATTTAGTTTATCCAAATCAAAAACCGCCGGGCTCTTACTTACTCGTTCCAGGCTAAAGCTATGTTCTAATTCATCAAGGCTGAATAGTTCCTGTTCACTATCGGGCGACCAACCTAATAAGGCCAGAAAATTAACCATCGCTTCTGGTAAATAACCCTGATCGCGATAAGCTGTTACCGAGGTGGCACCATGACGTTTGCTCATTTTCTGCCGATCAGCACCTAAAATGAGTGATATATGTCCAAACTGTGGTGGCTCCCAGCCTAAGGCTTCATAAATCAAAATTTGCCGCGGAGTATTGGACAAGTGTTCCTCTGCTCTAATGACATGGCTAACCTGCATCAAATGATCATCAGCTACCACGGCAAAATTATAAGTTGGAATACCATCGGATTTAACGATGATAAAATCACCGATATTGTCCCGGGGAAATGTTACCTCACCTCTGACTTGATCCGGTATTTGGATATCCGAGCCCGTTTCTACTTTAAAGCGCAAAGCCGGCTTGATGCCAGACGCTAGCTTCTGCTCGACTTCGCTACTGGTTAGATGACGGCATCGACCCTGATACTTAACCATTTGACCTGCTTGCAGGAGTTGTTCCCGCTCGGCCTCCAGATCTTGTTCGCTGCAAAAGCAATAGTAGGCATGTCCCGCTGCTTGGAGCTCGTTGGCCAGTTTATCATAGGTAGCCAGTCGCTCCGTCTGCCGATAAGGCTCGGACTCCCCTCCGACCTTGATACCTTCGTCCCAGGTCATGCCCAGCCAGGAAAGAACCTCCAGTATTTCCTCTTCGTATTCTGGACGCGACCGTTCAACATCAGTATCCTCTGTACGAATAAGAAATACTCCGCCGTGGTGACGAGCATACAAATAATTAAACAGCGCGGAACGCGCCCCCCCGATATGTAATGGTCCGGTAGGACTGGGTGCGAAGCGCACCTTGATCTGCGGCAACCAAAAACCCTCCTTTAACCAATCACTGTCTGTAGGTTGCCTCCAGCCTTTATCCGGCTGGAGGCAAAAGATCAACTCTTCTATTAATGATCAGGAAATTATTCTATGGTCAATGCGATATGGGCTGGGATCGCCTGTTTAAGCCGATGCTCTACCTCATTCCAATTAACTAACTTCCACCAGGCTTCCACCCAGTCACGACGTTTGTTGAGATAATCGAGATAGTAAGCATGTTCCCAGACATCAAGTACTAATATCGGAATTGCTCCCCACTGGGTTAGATTCTGGTGCTTTTCTGCGGTATAGATCTCTAAGCGCGAAAAGGCTGGTTGATAAGCTAAGATAGCCCAACCTGAAGCCTCAACATCAGTGGCCGCACTAGTGAATTGATCACGAAAGCGAGCCCACGAGCCAAAACTGATATCAATTAACTCAGTCGTTAGTGCCTGAGGCTTACGCTCCGCTGGTGGTGCCATGATTGTCCAAAAAATGCTATGCAGAATATGCCCCGAACCATGAAAGGCTAGTTCCCGCTCCCAGTGCTTGACCAGCGCATAATCACCCTGTTGCCGAGCCTCGGCAAGCCGATTTTCTGCCCGGTTCAAGCCATCAACATAAGCTTGATGATGCTTATCGTGATGTAGAGTGAGTAGTTCTTTACTAATTATGGGAGCCAAGGCGTCATAAGCATAAGGCAACGGCGGCAAACGGTGGGCACCCACCGGTATTGGAATAATGGCATTAGCTGACAACGATACTCCTCCTTTGTTACCACTTTAATTAATTATATTCTAGCATCTTACAGGGTAAGCATGCCTCCCTGTTTACTTATTAAAGCCACCGCCAGGGCAGCAATACCTTCACCCCGTCCAGTAAATCCCAAGCCCTCGCTAGTGGTCGCTTTAATACTAATACAGCCACCGGGAATATCGAGGGCCGGGGCTAGCTTTTCCCGCATGGCAGCTATGTAGGGTGCAAGATGAGGCGCCTCAGCAATTATCGTAGCGTCGACATTGACAATACGGTATCCATCTTCCCGAATCAGGTTTCGGACTTTGGTTAAGAGTTCCAGGCTGTTGGCTCCAGCAAATTGGGGGTCACTAGGGGGAAAGTGTTGTCCAATATCCCCTTTAGCTGCTGCTCCCAGTAGGCTATCCATGATGGCATGCACCAACACATCGGCATCTGAATGGCCAAGCAGTCCACGGTCAAAGGCAATTTCTACCCCCCCGAGGATGAGCTTACGCTCGGCCACCAGGGGATGAACATCAAATCCCTGCCCAATACGAATGTTAATCGCCCCTTTCTAGCTTTAGTTGCCAATACTCCGCTAGGTTTAAATCAAATGGCGTAGTTATTTTCAGGTTGAACTTTTCCCCAGGCACCATCTGCACCATAAATCCATAATGCTCAAGCAAGCTAGCATCATCCGTCCCATAAAAACCTTCCATCTGCGCTCGAGCGTAGCATTCTCTGAGCACTACGGCAGTGAAAACCTGGGGGGTTTGTACCTGATATAACCCTTCACGCGGTATGGTTCTTTCAACTAGGCCGGAAGCCGATCCTAATTTCACCGTATCGGTAACCGGTATAACCGGAATAGCCCCTGGTGCTTGCACCATAGCCGCTAATACTCGATCAAATAATTCTGCACTAACCAGAGGGCGCGCGGCATCATGGACAGCGATCAAATCCAAATTATTCGCCAAGGCTGCTATTCCGCGAGCAACCGAATCCTGCCGCTCCTGGCCGCCAGCCACTACTTGAATTCTCTTCGAGCCACCGGTCAGGAGCGCTACCACTTCCTCAGCCTGAGCAATTTCGTCAGGTGCAGTTACCACTACTATCTCCTGCACCTCAGGCCAAGCAGCAAAAAACTGCAAGGAGTAGGCCAAGATTGGCCTACCTTGCAGATTCAAATATGCCTTATTCCTCCCCATCCCCATCCGCCGAGCTTGCCCGGCAGCGGCGAGGATAACCCCCACCGATTTAGCCAACCATATTCACCTCAACCTGTCCATTTTCTCGATCTCTTAATCGACGCGTGAAAATCATTCTGCCAGCTGCAGTCTGAAAGACGCTGGTCACCATGACATCGATCTGAGTACCAATTTCCTGCTCGCCATTTTCTACTACTACCATAGTCCCATCTTCCAGATATCCAATCCCCTGGCCCTGCTCTTTACCTTCTTTGACAATACTAACGCGCATACTCTCGCCGGGGAAAACCATGACTTTAACCGCATTGGCTAACTCATTGACGTTAAGCACCTGAATTCCCTGCAACTCAGCCACTTTATTCAAGTTATAATCATTGGTCACAATACTGGCTAAAAGTTCCCGGCAGAGGCGCAGCAGTTTCATATCTACCTCGCGCTCCTCAGGGAAATCTCCTTCCCAGATCTCAATAAAAATATTGTTAGTCTTTTGCATCTTATTAAGTATATCTAACCCCCGACGCCCTTTACTGCGCCGCAGATAATCGGACGAATCAGCAATATGACGCAATTCCTCAATTACAAATGATGGCACCACAATTCTGCCTTCTAAAAAGCGGCTCAAACAGATATCATAAATGCGCCCATCAATAATAGCACTGGTATCCAGTACCTTGGGCATCAACTGCGCTCCCATCGTCTGGGTTGGTAATTCACGAATCCAGTTTACCACATCTTTACCACGCCGCCTGCCAATACGGTTCCCAATCCCTCCACCCACTATTATTAGACTCAAGGTAAGCAACACTCCAAGGGTACCAAACCTTAGCAAAGGCCCACCCAAACATAAGCCAAACAAACCGCCGACTAATACCCCGATTAATGAGGTTAACAAAACCTCGGGACTGACATTATCAAGATCACCCCAGACCTGTGACCAGACTCTTTTCACTCGCTTATAAAGGCCGAATCCAATTAAATATAGAACGATAGCTGCAGAACCACTTAGTCCCAGCACCAGCAAATTGCGCTGGGGCAACAAAAGCATTAGATTATAACCCGACCAGGCGGCTATACTAATACTGGCTAATAGCAGCCCCGGGCTAACGAATATTCTCTTTGTTTTGGCCATAACAATGCCTCACCTCCTTTTATCTATTTTTGTTATAATTGGTAAATTTTATACATATAAATCAGCCAAATTGTCCCCGAAGTTAATCTGCTGGCACTTAGGACTACTTTGCCAGCTCAATAAATCGATAGTCGTAAAATTGACAGCACAAATCCTAGACGACTATAATTTAAAAAAAGGCAGTGGTTCAAAGGAGGGTTTACCCGGTTGAAGGACCTAATTTGTGATGAGTTTCAAAATGTCGTGGGTGAACTGCTCATCCGACACCATAGCATTCTCGACGTAATGTCCAAGCTGTCCGAGTCAACATCCCGGGTCAATCGGGCGGTGACTAAGTCAGTAACTGAATGCGGATGTGTTTCAGTTGACGCCAGGAAGCTGCAGTTTCCGGAAGACCTCCAAACTATTGAGGAATTGCGTGCCTTTCTTGACAGTCACTTACGGGGGCAGATATGTAAAAACTGCGAGGAAATAGTGGTCGGCGAACTGGGAAAAATGATGTTCTACACCGCCGCTTTGTGTAACCTGTTTGATGTTAATCTGTACGATGTATTTATCAAGGAGTACAAACAGGCAACTTCACTGGGAATCTTCAATCTCACTTAAACTAAGTAAACGTAAAACGGGGTAAGCTTAGACAAGCTTGCCCCGTTTCTTTGTGCTTTCTTATTTCTAACTATCAGGTTATAACCCGCATGTCATCAACATTTCTATGGCTAGATTACTAGGTTACATATACAGGTTTGGTTTCTTGGCTAAAAAAGGTCTACCGAACTGGTAAACTAACTATACGTTATATTCCAGCATCAATTGCTCTTGCATCCGCTTTAGTCCATTACGGATGGAACGGGCACGTACTTCACCAATGCCGTCTACCTCGTCAAGTTCATTGATACTGGCTTGCAAAATACGCCCAAATACCCCAAAGGTATTGACCAAGTTATCGATGACCGCCGACGGTATGCGCGGTAGTTTTTGTAGCAGCCGGTAACC
>JBLNAS010000286.1:0-3210 GCA_050259475.1 Methylocystaceae bacterium | reverse complement strand
TGCCTGATATTACTAGTTCACTGTACAACTTACGATTATTAGATGATCTAGCGCAGAAGGATACCCGCATTCATCGCATCCATCCGCTAGCTCAATTGCTAACCACCATGGTTTTTATTTCGGTGGTTATATCCTTTGGCCGCTATGATATAAGCAGCTTACTACCACTTCTCCTTTACCCGGTGCTCATTTTCAGCCTAGCTGAAATCCCGGTGCTACCTCTATTGAAAAGATTACTGGTGGTTTCCCCCCTGATTATTGGCATCGGTGTTTTTAACCCCTTCTTTGATCACCAGACCATTCGCATCGGTGAAATAGTTCTGTCACGAGGCTGGCTCACTTTTTTATCCCTTTGCCTAAAGGGTGGACTAACCGTTACAGCGACCTTGTTACTTATTGCTACTTCCGGCATAGAAAACTTGGCCGCAGCTCTCAGACAGTTAAAAGTGCCTAAAGTCTTCGCCCTGCAATTACTTTTAACCTACCGTTATATATCGGTGCTGACCGAAGAAATGGCGCGGATGCTGCGCGCTTATGCTCTTCGCGCCCCCGGGCAAAGAGGTATTCGCTGGCATACCTGGGGTTCTTTTGCGGGTCAGCTTTTGTTACGCACTTATGATCGCGCCCAGTGGGTATATGAAGCAATGTCCTTACGGGGCTTTGATGGTGAATATCATACGGGGAATTCGAGAAAACTAGCCGCCCGTGATTGGCTTTATATGGTGCTATGGGTAACCTTTTTTATTGTAGTGAAAGTCTACCCGGTGCCAACTCTGATCGGTTTATGGCTAATGGAGGTAATTAGATGAGTCATCATAAAGTTGAAGTTAAAGATTTATATTATCATTATCCCGATGGGCACCCCGCGATTAATGGCTTGTCTTTTACTATTCACCATGGTGATGCGGTAGGAATCGTCGGTGCCAATGGAGCCGGGAAGTCGACGTTGATGATGTTGCTCGTGGGTATTCTATTCCCCCTTCAGGGTCAAGTCAGAATCGGGGAGGTTAGACTTACCAAAAAAACCTTGCCACTGATTCGCCAACATATTGGCCTGGTATTCCAGAATCCCGATGACCAGTTATTTATGACCACGGTCTATGATGACGTCGCTTTTGGCCCTCGCAATTACCACCTTGATGAAGGAGAAGTAAAGACCCGCGTAACTGAAGCCCTGGATATGGTGGGTATTGCCCACCTGTATAATCGAGCCCCATTCAAGCTTTCGGGTGGGGAAAAAAGAGCAGCAGCCATTGCCACGGTCTTAGCTATGCAGCCAGATATTCTGGTCATGGATGAGCCAACGTCTGGTCTTGATCCCCAATCTCGGCGCCGAGTAATAGAGCTCTTGAAAAGCTTTACCCACACTAAGCTCATCACCAGCCATGACCTGGATATGGTATATGAATTGTGCCCACGCACCATTGTAATCAAGGATGGAAGCTTGGCCGCCGATGGAACTACCTCCGCCATCTTGAGCGATGCTGCATTAATGCAGGCCTGTGGCCTGGAAATTCCCCTTGCCATGCAAAACTGCCCAGCCTGTGGCAGTAAAAAATGAGAAAAAGGGGTTGCCCGTAGGGCACGCGACCCCTTTTTCTCATTTTGTTATATACATTTCTATGCTGGCTGCTATAGCTTGGCTATTGGGATGATGACTTCGGTGATTAGTTCCTCGCGGGGGGTAACTGCCGGGTCATTGATGTAAACCTCGCGCATCGGAATCAGCGGACGATAGCCATTTTCACTAATCCATTGCATGATAACCGGATATACTTGTCCCAGGTCCTCATAGAGACCAGTATGAACATAGCGGGCAGCAGTTACCGACGGTAAAGTTGCGGTAGCAAGCGTGGCATCATTTACTGGCCAGGCACACTCGGTGTCAACTTTCTCTGGGGTATAAACCTCATCATGATAAAGCAATATAGGGGGGCCAGCCGGCATCTGCCCGGCAGCCTGGATGGCTGCAAAACCACTATTCATTAAATCAGCTAAGCCTTTGGGGAAATCAGAAATGATCTGCCGTTCAGAGCGTACCATAACCTCAGGCACTGTAATTAGCTCAATCCTGCTCTTCAAATCATTACTCATTATCAAACACCTCCATTTACTATTCTGTTTTCATTATAAGGAGCTATCCCTGACAACCCTATGTCATGAATTTTCGTTATCTAAATATTTTTCACCCAGTTCTTTAATTATTTCCCCTAAACGATTTCGTACTCGCTGGGGAGCTAATACTTCCACACCATTGCCATAGCTTAATATCATGCCATATGTCCAATAGCTATCGGTTAAATTTATCGTAACTCGTAGTGATCCATCCGCCTCCAGATGCTTCTCACCACCGACAAAATATTCTTCAGCTAATCCCCGTAATTGAGGAATAAAACGTAGCTCAACTTCGATCCATGGCTCATTGTTCCAAGCATATTCATCTATTGCTTGCGCTTCTCTTATCCCCAGCCGGCGGGCAAAGATCGCGTCCATTACTTCCAGCTCCCGCAGGCGGGATAACTTGAATACCCGGAATTCTTTACGTAGGCGACAATAACCATATAAGTACCAGTTGTTCATTTTTAGTAGCAGGTGATCAGGTTCCACCTGGCGCCGCCCCGGCTCTTTACCTGGGGTCAGGTAAAGAAAGCTCAGTACCCGCCGCTCAGCAATCGCCTGTTTTATCTCACGGATATCTTTCCCCAGTACTTCATTATCCCCCCAAGGAGTAAGATCAATTACCAGTTGGCTAACTTTATCAGTAAACTCTTCATCACGGGTATGCGGAACCAGGGCCTGCATTTTATTAATCGTATTAGCTAGCCCCTGATCATTAAAAGCTGACTGCATTCCCTTAAGCGCACCTAATACGGCGACAATATCCTCTAAGGCGAGCAAGCTCTGCTCCATGCGATAGTTTTCCGCCAGGCCAATTCCTCCCCGAGGGCCGGGATAGGTCACCACGGGGATACCGGCCTGGTTAATAGCACTAATATCACGCAGAACCGTACGCTCTGAGACCTCAAACATCTCAGCTAACTCTTTAGCCCGCACCGTACGCCGATTGACCAGCAGCACTACGATAGCAAGCAGTCGATCTAACCGCATTATCTCCGCTCCCTCCTGGCAAAGGAAAATTCGCTAACTACTGATTACCCCGCCACCTACATCCTAGGCTAAGCAGCAAAACTAAGACTAATAAAACTAACC
>JBLNAS010000285.1:0-3266 GCA_050259475.1 Methylocystaceae bacterium | reverse complement strand
GTCTGTCCCTCTTTAACGGAAGTCTTCTTAAGAAGAACGGATTGCCGCGCTTACGCTCGCAATGACAGGCTACGTCTCCTGGTATGCTGACGTCACGAGCCTTGTTAGTGTCCTCGAAATGACATGCCCAGGTATATTCTCAAACTCAGCAGGTATGGTTTTCCTCAGCAAGAAAAATAAGGTTATTATCTATCTTGGCTAAACGAGCCAACCATTTGCGGGTTGGCTCGTGGCTTTATTCACTTATTCTAGACTTCAACCTCGATGATACCGGCATCGCCCTGGGTTAACCCACCGCAAATACCGTAAACACCTTTGCCGCCGCCGCGATTCATCAGTTCATAAATCATGGTGAGCATGATGCGAGCACCACTGGCGCAGTTGGCATGACCAACAGCTACCGCACCACCATTGATATTCATTTTGTTCTTGATGGCGTCCCATTTGGCCTCATCGCCATCAGCCAGGATTTTCGAGCTGACCAGGGGTACGCAAGCAAACGCTTCATTGATTTCCACTAAATCCATGTCCTCCATGGTCAAGCCGCTCTTAGCAAAAGCTTGCTTGATGGCAACCGCCGGAGCGATTGGCAGCATGCTGGGGTCAGCACCAGTGGTTATCATGGTAACGATCTTGGCTAACGGTTTTACACCCAGCTCTTCAGCTTTAGCCCGAGTGGTAACAATCAAGGCGATAGCACCATCATTAAGACCAGGGGAATTCGCAGCGGTAATGCCGCCAATATTGTCAAATATCGGTTTTACTTTCGCCAATCCGGCCATGTTAGAACCCTTACGATACTGCTCATCAATATCCAGGACCTTAACCGAACCATCTTTCTGAGGGAATTCGATCGGCATCATTTCGCTCTTATAAAAACCAGCTTCCCAAGCCCGACCGTACTTTTCGTGACTGGCTACTGCCCATTCGTCCTGCATTTCACGGGTTACAGCATATTCAGCAGCCACCCGACCCGAGTCAACGGCTACTGGAGCATAATCTTTGTAACCCAGGGGGAAGAGAGGGTCTTCCATTTCAATCTTGCCAATTTTATGACCCTGAAAGCGGAGATCCCGCAAAAGATAAGGCACCGATGAAAAATGGGTAGCCCCGCCGGCCAACACGATCTCAGCATCCCCGGCCTTCAAAGCGCGGAAAGCATATAACACAGCCGAGGAACCGGAAACACAAGCCTTATCAAAGGTACAACAAGGAGTAGTTGGGGGCATACCCGCTTTAAGCAGGCTCTGACGACCTACTACCGGGGTAAATACATCCTGCGTATTAGAAGTGTCACCACAGCCCCACCATACTTCACTGATCTGCTCAGGCTTTATGCCCGCCCGCTCGATAGCACCCTTCATAGCAATAGCACCGAGGTTAACTACGTCCATGTCCTTCATGGAACCACCAAAGCGGCCAAAAGGAGTACGTACACCACTGATGATTACGATGTCGTCTTTGTTCTTAGTAGTCAAAATATTTCCCTCCAAATCTATTACTTATTGTAAGTGTAGAAACCTTTACCAGTCTTGCGGCCAAGTTCACCAGCCCGAACCATCTGCAGAAGCAGCGGGGCGGGTTTGTAAGCCGGGCCCAGATCGCGTTCGATCATCTCTAAGCCATGCACTACTACATCAATGCCCACCATATCCGCCAGGGAACAGGGGCCGATCGGGAAGTTGCAGCATAACTTCATCGCTTTGTCGATATCCTCTGGAGTATTGCCATCCATTACGCACTTAGCAGCTTCATTCTGCAGTACGTCTAAGAGGCGGCTCACGATAAAACCAGCATAATCAACTGCCATAATGACCTCGCGGCCAATAGTCTGGACATATTTAACGGCTTCTGCCATGACTTCGGGGTCAGTAAGACGGCCAGGAATCAGTTCGACACCGACCATCACCGGTACGGGGTTCATAAAATGGATACCACAGAAATTCTGCGGGCGGCTAACTGAGCCTGCCAACTGAGTAATCGGCATCGTCGAGGTGTTAGACCCAATAATGGCGGTAGCCTTACAAGCTGCATCTACCCGCTTGAAGATGTCCTGCTTCAATTCCAGGATCTCAGGCACGGCCTCGATTATCAGGTCAGCATCTTTTACTGCTGCTTCCAAACTAGTGGTGGTCTGAATCCGGCTAAGCAAAGCTTCCGCTTCATCCGCTGCCATTTTGCCCTTACTCACCAGTTTGTCCAAGCTCTTCCTGATGGTGTTCATGCCCTTTTCCAGTGCTGACTCGTAGATATCCTGCATGACTACCTGGTAACCAGCTTGTGCTGTTACCTGAGCAACTCCATTACCCATAGCCCCAGCACCCAGTACCGCAACCACCTTGATGTCAAACATGAATTTCCCTCCTTAAAATAATTCAACAGTTTATATCAATTCCTGATTTTATAGTCATCAGAACCCGAACTACTTACCTCTAAATTGGGGAGTACGCTTTTCAATAAAGGCAGCTATTCCCTCATCACGATCTTCGGTAGCAAAACAAGATGCAAAGAGTTCCAACTCCACCTGCAAACCCGCATCCAAATCCATATCCCAGCCACGATCAATGGCGAGCTTAGCCCATTCCAGAGCCCGTGGCGGTCTTGCCGCAATTACCTCAGCTAACTTCATCGTTTCCTCCAGCAACTGCTCGTGGGGAACTACCTTATTTACCAGCCCCATCTCATAAGCCCGAGCGGCCCCGAAGACTTCTCCACTAAAAACTAGCTCTTTGGCCCGGCCAATACCGATCAAACGAGCTAAACGCTGAGTGCCACCACCACCAGGAATAAATCCCAGCCCGATTTCCGGTTGGCCAAACTTAGCCTTTTCCGAAGCTATTCGCACATCAGCACACATCGCAACTTCTAACCCCCCACCTAGGGTGTACCCAGGGAGGGCAGCTATCACTGGCTTCGGGCATTTGGCTATTGCACCCTGACAGGCGATAGTATTAGTAGCAAAGGTGCGGGCTTCGAGGAACGAACATTGCTGTAATTCCTTGATATCAGATCCAGCTGCAAAAGCCCGACCACCATTGCCAGTCAGGACAATCACGAGAACCTCCTCATCGGAAGCTAACTGTGTAAAAGCCTGTCCTAACTCGGTAAAAACTTTAAGATTAAGGGCATTTAATACTTCAGGGCGGTTGATGGCCACGATAGCCACCTTGCCTGTTTGGCGAACTTCAAGGGTTTCAAAACTGTACATTCTTTACCCCCCAAACCATGGTCGAATTTGCCTTTGGGAACTTACGGTCTTTAGCAAG
>JBLNAS010000284.1:0-6580 GCA_050259475.1 Methylocystaceae bacterium | reverse complement strand
AACCATAAGTATTAACTATACGAATTCCCAGGTACCTTTTAAATTAACCCAAGATCCAATTAATCCTCAGGTAAGTTACTTGCTTAAATTTAATGGTCAGGACGATGAAGCCAAACGGGTGATAGCCGGGCCTTACTGGCGAGGGGTTAGCCTGCTTAGGGTGGATGAAGCGGGAAGCGAGCAGGTATTGGTTAAGGATTTGCCTTTTATCACCCGTGCGCGTTGGTCAGCTGATGGACGCTACCTTGGTTTAATGGGGGCGGACAAGTTATTTTTGTGGGAGCCGGCAACGGGTAAAATCACCCTGGTCAACCAAGTGGTTAACACGCCCTCAGTAACGCATTTCGGTTTTGGACCGGGGAATAAAATTTATACCGAACATGCTAATCTGCCGAATGATGTTATCTTTGATCCAGTCAGCCGTCAAGGCCATCCGGCCTATGAAATCCAGGGACGACCATTATACTATAAGGAAGATTTAGGTGATGGGCTTTATGCCGGTACGGTAGTTAAGGATGGGGATAAGACTTCGGTTGGTGAAGTGATGACGGTTATAGCTGATGCTAATGGTAAGATATTAAGCCGGGTGGTACCAGGACGTTATCGTGACCATCAGGGTAAAGCCCTGCTCAACGTAGGGGCTGAGCGGTTTGGCTTATATTACATAGCTGATTATAATCGGCCGCAAGCCCGAGAGATTTATTCGGGGTTTGTTTACCAGGCGGCTATAGTGGCGGATGGAGCGGTGGTTTATACCAGACCTGGCGCAGGTGATAAACCTTACTTGTTATGTCGGTATGACCCACGGACGATGATAAAGATGGAGCAGGCAGTTTCCGGCCCTTTCTTTGCCGTCAGTCCCGATGGACAAATGATCTTTGGTGGTGGTTGGCAGGAGGAGCAGATACGAGCTGTGAACCTACAGTTAAATGCTCAAGCTCGCAGCCAAAAACCAGCATATGCTGAGGTTAGACAGGCTTTATTGGGAGCAGGTATGGCCTATAATCGCTTTTATTGCCAGCCCGTAGCTGATAGTAAAACCAGGCAACAGGAACTAGCCCGTTGGTATGTTGATACCAAAATCCCGGTTACCCAGAGTGCTCTCTTTGATATCACTGAGGAGCTGTCAGCCCGCGGTAAGTATGCAACTTCCTACTATGGTGATTACTTACTATCAGGGAACATTAGCCAAATCGAGGTTAAAAGCGATCAGGCCTCAGTAGTGACTAATCTAGGAGTAAGCACTTCCAGTGGCAGCGGATGGGGTTATGAGGCGGCTTATGAGATGATAAAGACAGGCGACGGCTGGAAAGTTACGGGGCTTTCTACCTTTCCTAAGAGTGGGGAGCGACATCGGATAGAGTCGGTAGTAAACCAATTTATAGCGAAAGCCGAGCGCGGCGAGATGGTAAACTTTAACCTACAGGACAGTCCCCGGGTTTACCAGGAAGTGCGACAAAAACCATTACAGATGGGGCAAATCCAATTTTGGCGGATGAGTGAACCACATAAATCACCAAATGTGGAAACGGCCAATCATGCCAAGGTATATCTGGAATCTGGTGGCAAGACTTATAATTTATTGTTGGAGAAAAAGGGTTATGCTTGGCGGATAACCGGTCTTACCGATCACCATCAGGGTGGATTATTTTAATTAGTGGATAAATAGGTAGGATTTATTAGGCTGGCAATAAAGAATTTGCCGGGATGTTTTATAAATTACTTAGAAATAAATCTTCGTTAGGGGTGTCTAAATAGTGTAGCCTTTGACGGTGGCTTTTAAAAACTAGGTGTTAGGTAGAAGGCAAGTTTAAGAAGCAAGAGTCTATATTATAGGTGGACAAGGTTACCTCTCGGTTAAAGTGATACCCAGTGGATAACTAATTTATGCTTTTGGTACTCGTGGGGTTAAAAGACCCAGTACATATGTGGGGGTAGGAGAATTGAAAATTGCTAAAATTGGGCAATTGCTAAAAAGCTGGTGGTCATGGTTTAAGGGCGTGGGTTGGTACAAATGGCCGCTGCTAGTAATTGTGGTTTTGGTTTTATCTGGTATCGTTATGGCCTTAGTCGGCCCGCCCAAAGGCCAGGTAGTCACCGGGGTATTGACCGAGAAGGTACAAAACCGCTGGGTAGAACGGGTAGTAGCTACTAGTGGGCGCTTGGAGCCGGCTAGTAAACAGGAGTTTTTTGCCCCGGAGGACAGTACCTTAATGGAGCTAGCGGTCAGGGTAGGTGACCCGGTGCAAGCTGGACAGGTACTGGGGCGATTAGACACGGGAGAATTAGCACGTCGTTATGAGGCCAGCCGGGCTAAGGCAGCTGAGCTAGAGGCTAATTTGGCCAAAGTTTCGGTAACCAATGACCGACTAAGCTTGGCCGCCGCTGAAGCCCGATATCAGCAGCAGGCTAAGCGGCTGCAGCGGCTGAATGAATTAGCTAAGGCCGGGGCAGTTACGCCCGCAGAGCTAGAAGTGATGCAAAGTGACTATACCCAGGCTCAGGCTGATTATGAGCAAGCCCGGGCTCGCAGTAAGCAACAGACTGGCTCGAAGGAGGTAGCTGCCCTGCAGGCGCAGCTCAATCTGGCGCGCCAGGATGTGGTGCTAGCTCAGGAGAGACTACAAATGGGGACCTTTATCGCTAAAGCTGACGGGGTGGTGTTAGAGGTCGGAGCCGAGCAGGGTGCCCGTGTTATGTCCGGAACTCGGATAATGACCGTAGGCAGCCGTCAGCAGTTGGAGGTTACCTGCAAAGTGGGTGAAGTTGATGCCGGTAATCTGCAGCCCGAGCAAAAAGTGAAGATTACCTGTACCGCCATCGCAGGTAAAAGTTTCAACGGTAAGGTCGTAAGGGTGGCAGATGCTGCTATCCTATCCACCGGCAACCAGGGTGGTTCGGACGTTGCCCGGGTGCCAGTTACCGTACGCATTGATGGGCAGCAGACATTACTTAAACCGGGATATACCGTCGATATGCGCATTGTTACTCGTGCAGGGATACGGGCGATCGCGATTCCCTTTGATGCGGTGGTCAAACGCCAGGGTAAGTCGGTAGTCTTTGTGGTTGATAAGCAGGGGTTGGTCACGGAGCGGGAGGTTACTACCACTGAAGGCAATGAGGTATATGAATTAGTTAAAACCGGGCTAAAAGCTGGTGAAGAAATTGTAATTAGCCCTCCAACCCAATTAAAGACCGGTACCCGGGTAGTTAAGGGGGCTACTCCGTGATCAGTATTGAAGGTTTGAGTAAGACTTATCACGGTAGTGCCATTGAAGTGCAGGCCCTAAGGCAGGTTAATTTCAAGGTAAGCCGGGGAGAAATGGTAGCTGTTATGGGGCCTTCTGGCTCAGGTAAATCTACACTATTAAACATTTTAGGCTTGCTCGATCGCCCCGATAAAGGTGAGTACTGGTTGGGTGGTGAACGTACTGCGGCTTTAAACGATAATGAACGGGCGGAGGTTCGAAACCATAAAATCGGCTTTGTCTTTCAGGCTTTTAACCTGCTACCACGGCTAACGGCGCAAAAGAATGTCGAGCTGCCCATGCTGTATTGTGGGGTAAGTTTGCGCGAGCGACGGAAAAGAGCTGGGGAAGCTTTGGAACGGGTGGGTTTAAGTGATCGCGGTCACCATTTACCGAACCAGTTGTCGGGAGGACAGTGCCAGCGGGTGGCTATTGCCCGTTCTCTAGTTAATAAACCGGCTATTATATTGGCCGACGAACCAACTGGAGCGCTAGATAGCCGAACGGGAATTGAAATTATGTCTCTATTTCGGGAGCTTAATAGTGAGGGTTCTACCATCGTTTTAGTTACCCATGAAGCGGAAGTAGCCGCTTGGACAGCTCGTACGCTGCACTTTCGGGATGGCTTATTCATTGGTGAACAGCTTAACCCCACGGGAGAGCACCCGCACCCGGCTGCCATAGCAGTGGAGGGGGGAGGCATCCAGCCATGAACAGTCTGGAGTTTATCCGGGTAGCAGTTGAGAGTATTCGCGGCCACAAGTTGCGATCATTTCTAACTACCCTAGGTATTGTTATTGGTATCGCAGCGGTTATAACCGTCATGGCAGTAGGTCAAGGCGGAAGAGCTATGTTGGTCAGCGAGATGGAGAAACTCGGCTCCAATCTTTTTGTAATCTATGTCAATTATAATGATGGGGAGTGGCGACCCTGGGATATTACCGAAGCCGACGTTAGTATGTTAAAACAGGCGGTTCCAGAAATACGCTATGTGGCACCAATTACGGTTAACAATATGAAGATTCGTGGCCCCAAGGGTGAGGATAGTTATCAGGTATTTGGTACCAGTGAAAGTTTAGCCCTAATTCGCAAGCTTCAACTGCAGCGAGGCCGCTTTTTCAAGGCTCAGGAGGAACAGAGCGGTCGTCGGGTAGTGGTTTTAGATTATCTCGCGGCTAGCAAATTATTTAAAAACGAGGAAGCGGTAGGCCAAACCTTGCTAGTGGAGGGTAATCCGGTTCTAGTAATCGGGGTGTTGAAAAAGGAAGACAGCGGAATGCTTGATTTTAATTCATCGCCCAAAGTGTATTTACCGCGCTCGGTAATGGCGGAAATTACAGGTTATCAGCAGATCAATGAATTAGAATGCAGCGCGGTCAGTAAGGATCAGGTTACAGTGGCTATGGAGAGGGCCAAGCGAATTATGGAGCGACGCCATAATGCGCCTGGACATTATGCTGGTTTTAGCATGGAAAAGGAAATGCAGAGTGCCAATCGGATTACCGGTATTATGACCTTGATCATTGGAGCAATAGCTGCGATCTCATTGATAGTGGGTGGTATCGGGGTAATGAACATTATGTTAGTCTCAGTTAGTGAAAGAACACGAGAAATCGGTATACGCATGGCTCTGGGCGCGAAAAGGAGAGATATTCTCATTCAGTTCCTGATTGAGGCAGTGGTGCTTTGTATTATTGGTGGTATAATTGGTATTGCTCTGGGTTACACTGGAGCGTATATCATTGCCCGAATTGCCAAATGGCCGCCTCTGGTTTCATGGGCGACCATTCTATTAGCTTGTGGCTTTTCCGCCCTAGTGGGGATAATATTTGGTTTACTCCCGGCCAACCAGGCTTCCCGGCTTGATCCGATTGAAGCCTTGCGCCGTGATTAGTAGCTATTATTAGGAGAATCTATTCGTTATAAGCTTGAAGAATAATTTTTTTTATTCTGGATTTGGTAGTAATGGCGACTAGTGGTATACTAGTTACGTATATCCCGTGCCTCTGTTCGCCCTTTAGCATTTGGGTAACTTAGAGATGTCAGGTACGTACCGCGGCATGGGCAATTAATTTTAGGAGGTTTTCCAATGTATTCCGACAAGACCCTGACCTGTAAAGATTGTGGCCGCGAGTTCGTATTCTCTGCTTCCGAACAGGAATTTTACGCAGAGAAAGGTTTTACCAATGAACCCGGAAGATGCCCCGAGTGCAGAGCTGCACGCAAAAACGCCAATAGAGGCGGCGGTGGCGGACGTGGCGGTTATGATCGTCCCGAACGTCAAATGTATCAAGCAGTATGTGCCGCATGCGGCCGTGATACCACTGTACCTTTCCAGCCCAGTGGCGAACGTCCAGTTTACTGCAGGGATTGCTATTCTTCCCAGCAGCGCCGTAGCTGGTAAGCATTAAATTGCACGAAAACTCCCCGTATTCACGTGCGGGGAGTTTTTTTTATGCTTATAGAAATAATCGACAATTGGACGGTTGCAACGAATTAACTGGCGGGGTGGAGCAGTGCTTACCCTAAGCAGCCCTTAGGCATTGAACTGGTATGTGAGGTTAATCAATGGATGATCTTAATATAAAGTCTAAGTCGGTGCCGGTCTTGCAGGCACAGAATGTCGCTGCTGGTTATCGTCGTGGTGAGGCGATTGTTCACAACTTCGCCCTAGAGGTATATCCGGGAGAGATCATCGGTATCATCGGACCCAATGGGGCTGGTAAATCCACCGTTCTAAAGGCTTTGCTTGGCCTTTTAGATGAACGGCAAGGCCAGGTGGAGTTGCCAGGACCTGAAAAGGGGGGCTATGCTTATATCCCGGAGCTGCCGACCCTATATGAAGAGCTTACCCTGAAGGAACATTTGGAGTTAATCGGGATGGCTTATGACCTCCCGCTAGTAGAGTTTGAACAGCGAACTGAGCATTTGCTTCAGCAATTTGGACTGCAGCACCAGCGATATGACTATCCTGGGGGCTTCTCCAAGGGTATGCGGCAGAAAATTATGATAATGTGTGCGCTCTTAACTACCCCGGCAGTTTATTTCGTTGATGAACCGTTTAATGGGCTAGACCCTTTTGCGATGCAAGAACTGCTGCAGTGGTTTAAGCAGGAAAAGGAACGAGGGGCCGGCATCGTACTTTCCACTCATGTTCTCGATGTTGGAGAACGGATTTGTGACCGTTTTATCTTACTCCAGGGTGGTGAAATACTAGCTCAGGGGAATCTGCCGGAGTTGCAGCGGTTGGCTGGTATGCCGGGTGGTGATTTGCTGCAAGTATTTATCCATTTAGCTGGAGGTGGCCTCACTTGCAGTTAGCCTGGTGGATG
>JBLNAS010000283.1:0-3773 GCA_050259475.1 Methylocystaceae bacterium | reverse complement strand
CTTCTCCCCGGGCTGCACCAGATTTTCTACCCCACCCATCAGGGTAAAACCACGCTTCAATGCAGCTCGGACCTCTTGGTAATCATAGCTTTCACACTTAATCAAAGCCACTTTCGCCAATATAATATCCTCCAGCTTAGAATTCGCTAACGAAACTTATAGGCAGCCCTGGATTGCTTTAACTATCCCTTTAGTGATGATCGTGATGTTCACTGTGATGATTACAGGTGACATTTTGATCATGTAATTGACCGGATAAATACTGGGCGAGTACTGTTTCACAGCTACCATTAGCGCCCTTAATAACCTGTAACCCTTGTTGTTGCAGGGCATTAACCGCCGGTTGGCCAATGCCTCCGGTAATTACCAGTGATACCCCTTCAGCCATCAATAAACCAGTTAGGCCTGCATGGTTATGCTGCAATGCATCAGCACTAACCGTATGTTGCTCCACCACTTTCCCATCTTCGATGGCGGCCACGATAAACTGTTTGCTCTGACCAAAGTGCTGATTAACTAGTTCCCCATTTATCGGCATAGCAATCTTTAACATACATAACTATCCTTTATTCTCCCTTAGATTTTCTTTAGCATAGCATAATCATACACGACAAACGAAATAGCCCCTGGCCAAGTAAAAGAACCTACGCTATTTAGCTACTAATGTATGCGAATATTTCAGCGAAATCTCAATCCTTAGTAGGTTTTAGAGCTGCAATTATTCAAAAACCGATACTTAACTCCAGCTTATGTAAACATAGAAAAACGGCGGGCTCTTTAAAAGCCCGCCGTTGTTGTGTTCTTTATGGTGCGGCATACAAGATTCGAACTTGTGACTTCTTCCGTGTCAGGGAAGCACTCTCCCGCTGAGTTAATGCCGCCTATTTGCTTTATCTGCAAAAGAAATCATAGCATGGTTTACAACTTTTTTCAAGCCACCATTGAAAATATCGGCCTTACTTGCATCTATGAGATGTTTACACCCATTTTACCCACGGGTATGAAGCTCTTACTCGTCGCATATATTATGTCGATGCTTAAAGGAGGGTTTGTCTTTGTTTATTCTTATCTCCCGACGGTATTTTAATGCCGCCATAGCCATGGTGGGTATACTGTCCCTTAGCCTGCTTACAGTTGCGGTACATCCACATTTTGAGGATTGGAAACGGGAAGGGCTCGTGATTACCATAGTTGATACTAAGGTAAAGGCGATCGCTATTACCTTTGATGATGGACCGCAACCCGGAGTAACTTCACGCTTGCTTGACACCTTGCACCGTCATAACGCCCATGCCACTTTTTTTGTGCTCGGGGTGCAAGCGGATAAATACCCGGATATTGTTCGAAAAGCTCATCTTCAAGGTAATGAAATCGCCAATCACGGATATTCTCATCAATTTACCCGCTACAACCGTCTTGATTACGCAATTAATGATATAGAAAAGGCTAGCCAAGCCATCCAGAAGTTAACTAATACAAACAATCACCTATTTCGGCCACCCGGTGGTTACCTCTCCGATAAAATGGTAGATTATTGCCGG
Organism: Methylocystaceae bacterium; assembly: GCA_050259475.1. GTDB lineage: Bacteria > Bacillota > Syntrophomonadia > Syntrophomonadales > JBLNAA01 > JBLNAA01. The sequence continues at coordinate 2,232 of JBLNAS010000283.1, read as the reverse complement.
GATGAAGATTTAAAAATTGTGGCGTGGACCTGGAATCAGGATACCAAAGACTGGGCGGCAATCAGCGGTCGCCAGATAGCCAGCCATATCTTGAAAAATTTAGAGCCGGGGCAAATCGTAATTCTCCATGATGGTGGTGGGCACCGTAATGAAATGTTAAAAGGTGTGGAAATGCTTTTAACCGGTTTGGAAGCCAAAGGCTACCAAGCAGTCACGGTATCAGAACTATTAGCCCTGGCAAAATAAGCATAATGTTGTCCATCCTACCATATGGTGTTAAGGAAAAAACCATCGGGGAGAAAAGGGGGAAGTAACGGTGCGGGTATTCGGATTTATTGAAATGTCACCCCGAGCCAAATTATCAATCATTGTCGTCTTGGCTTTGGTATTTTTGACTAGCGGCATATATTATGTACAGGCTTACCACCGACTTAAGCCTATAACTGCGGTACAAACGGAAAAGAAAGTCCTAGCTCTAACCTTTGATATCAGTTGGGGCAACAAAATGCCCGGCCCGGTAATGGATGTTCTAGCCAAGGAAAAAATCGCTGCTACCTTTTTTGTCTCTGGCCCCTGGTGCAAACAGTACCCGGAGCTGGCTGAACGTATTAAAAAGGACGGCCACGAAATTGGCAGTCACGGTTACCGGCACATTAATCTAAGTACCCTATCCCCCCTGGAAATTAAGGAGGAACTGACTAAAGCCGGAAGCAATATCAAAGAAGTAACCGGCGTCAGTCCTCAGCTACTCCGTACTCCTAATGGTGACTACAATGATGCTGTGATCGCCACCGCCCACCAGAACCAGTATGATATCATTCAATGGAGTATAGATTCTTTAGATTGGATGAATCCTGGCGTAGCTAGTATCACCGAACGGGTACTAAAAAAAGCCCACCCTGGAGCAATAGTATTACTCCACGCCAGCGATACCTGTACTCAAACTGACAAGGCTTTGCCAATAATAATTAAAAAGCTTAAAGAGGATGGTTATCAATTAGTTACGGTTTCTGAGTTATTAAAAAGCGGGACCAAAACCGAGTAGATTATTAAGGCCAACCTCTTTCTGTTTCATAATTAAATCTGCACCCCTATTTTTAGAGGGGTGCTTTTGTTTTCGTCATCTTAGGCTTGCACAATATTAATCATCTCAGAATTATATTCGACATTTTTAGTCATTAAATGTTCTGAATATACAAATTTCTTTCCATTCTATTCCATTTGCATGTGAATGTTGTTACAATATCATTATCCCCTACCTGGGCGGGCAAACTATTTGATGGAGGTGTATAAGTAATGTCTATGAGTCGCAATGGAGTTATTACCCGTTTAATTATCGCCCTTATTCTATATGTCATACCCATTTTAGGTTTGGTTTCTGGTCCCATTACTCCCTTGTTTGGTATCATGGCAGTAGTCGAACTAGCTACCGCCTTAACCCGCTTTTCACCGTTATACATTCTAGCGGAGAATAGAATGAAAAAAGGGGAACCCTCAACGGCTCCCCTAATAAGACCAGAATACAATTAATACCTATTTGCCTTTGAACTCAGCTTTACGACCTTCGAGGAAGGCTTTCATACCTTCCTTTTGATCTTCGGAGGCAAAGAGAATCGACCAGCCTAATTGCTCGGCGCGACTTCCCGCCTTAATGTCAAGATTCATCGATTGATTAATAGCATTTTTAGCTTCGCGCAGGGCTAATGGGCTCTTTTTCATTAATTTCTTGGCGAATTTTTTAGCTGCTTCCATTACTTGATCAGCCGGAACCACCATATTGATCAATCCCATACTGAGAGCAGTCGCGGCATCGAAGAAATCACCGGTAAAGATGTACTGTTTGGCCTGGCAGATGCTAGCATTTCTAGGGAAACGCTGAGTTCCACCAGCACCAGGGAAGATTCCGAGGTTGATTTCTGGTAATCCCAAGGTAGCATTATCAGCCACGATACGAATATCGCTGGCTAATACCATTTCGAATCCCCCGCCTAAAGCCAAACCTTGCACTGCAGTAATGGTTGGCTTGTGGTTATCCTCCATGGCAAAGATGGTACGATGTACCTTGTCTAAGAAGTCCCGGGCTTCAAAGGCGGTATAGTCGGCAACGGCTCTTAAGTCGGCACCAGCAGCAAAAGCCTTATCATTACCATAGATGAGTATTACCTTAACCTCCGGATCGTCGTTGTATAGACCCAGGATATCATAACACTCATCAAGCAACTTGGCATTGAC
>JBLNAS010000282.1:0-4472 GCA_050259475.1 Methylocystaceae bacterium | reverse complement strand
ATTTTCTAAAACGGCCATGGTCTTTTCCAGGGCCTCCCGGGTAGGGTTGCCGGTACGTGAGTATTCATAACCAGCATGAACACCGACCCCCTGCTGCTTGAAAGTGGAGACCTGATAAATGGGCACACTAACCGCCCCGGTATGGGTATCAAATTCGTGACCAGCATGTAGAACCTTGGTATCTAACTCCATAATTAAATTCCTCCGTTGTAAATCTGTTTGCTGAAATAACGTTCGCTGCCATCGGGGAAAATAGTAACAATATTACTCGATTTATTTATTTGCTGAGCCAGCTGCCAGGCGGCATAGAAAGCTGCTCCCGATGAGCTTCCCACCAGAACACCTTCCTTCCGAGCTAGTTCGTTTACCATGTTAAAAGCATTTTCATCGCTAACCGTGATTACCTGATCGATCAGATTTAGATCCAGGGTTTCGGGAATAAAGTCAACACCTATCCCCTCGGTCTTATGAGAGCCGGGATTACCACCACCAAGAATCGATCCCTCGGGTTCCACGGCCATCGTTAAGATAGAGGCATCCTTTTCTTTTAAATAGCGGGCCGTACCGGTAAAGGTGCCTCCGCTGCCGACACCGGCTAAGAAGTAATCAATTTTTCCCTCTAACTGCTGATAGATCTCTGGCCCGGTCGTTCGGTAATGGGCCAGGGGATTGGCCTGGTTATAGAATTGGTTAGGAACGAAGGAGCCTGAAATAGCGTTACTTAATTCTTTAGCCCGGTTGATAGCTCCCTCTATACCATCTTCGGTCGGGGTATTAATCACTTCTGCCCCCAGAGCTTTCATTAGAACCTGTTTTTCCTGGGAGAACTTCTGAGGAACTACAAATACTACTCGATAACCGCGATTGATAGCGGCCAAAGCCAGACCAATTCCGGTATTCCCCGCTGTCGGTTCGATTATAGTTGAACCTGGTAAGATTTCCCCGCGTCGTTCTGCTTCCTCCAGCATTACTAGCCCAAAACGATCTTTAACACTACCGCCGGGATTGAAATACTCCAACTTGGCATAGATGTTAACCCCTCTAGGAAGATCAAAGTTGTTGATATGCAGTAGTGGAGTATTGCCGATCAGCTCTCTAATGTCCTCAATTACCTTCATTAAAACCCACCATCCTACTAAGAAATAATGATAAATAAAATCCTATCAATAAAGTAGCAAATAAAGTACCTATGGTCAATAGGAGATAAAATATCTTTTAGGAGATGGCGAATACAGTTTAGTGGTGGGAATGAAGTCGTTAGGAATTGCCCAGGTACCAAAGGTAAGATGAATATACAAAAAACTTGGCAGAATAATAGGAAACCAATTATAATGACTTTAAAGTCAATGACATTGGAGTCAATAGTAATGAACAAAACACACCGGCAATTACAAAAGGAGCAGACCCGTAACAAGCTACTTGAGGTGGCATTAATTGAATTTGGCAAGCGTGGAATTATGGCAACCAGAATGTCCGATATTGCTGAAGCAGCAGGTGTTTCACATGGTACTGTGTTTGCCCATTTTGCATCGCAGGAGCTACTAATAACGGCTGTAATAGAGGAAACTGGTAAAAGGATGGCATCGCGTATTCATGAACTAGCTGAGGAAGATGGCGGAATACGTGAGGTTTTAGCGGCCCATTTGACAGGAATTATGGAGTTTGAAACCTTTTATGCCAGGTTGGTAATAGAAGCAAGGTTTCTGCCCCCTGGTGCCAGGCGAACTTTGGTCACGATTCAGTCGGCGATATCTTTTCATATTAGTCAATCCGCTGAATGTGGAATGAATGACGGCACGATAACTCGAATGCCAATACATCTATTGTTTAATACCTGGATAGGGCTAATTAACTATTATCTATTCAATGGTGATTTGTTTGCTCCTAACGGTTCAGTGATAAAAAGGTATGGTAATGATTTGATTGATCATTATATGACTTTGATAGCTCTCGAGAAATAGTAAGGGTAGGTGGTTATATGGGCATTAAGGAGTTAAAAATCTTGAATGGTAAGTCGTGCTTCGGTCATCTTGGTGGTACATTAGGTGAGAGGCTATTTAAAAGGCTGATTGAATTGGAATGGTTTGTTCAGGATCAAGAGAAAACTACCGTCTATCAGCTGACAGAAAAAGGTGTAGTGGAGTTGGATAAACTAGGTGTTGATATTTACAATAGGAGGTAGATGAGTTATATGAAAATATGTATCGCCTGTGGAATGCCTATGAATCAAACAACAGATTATGCGATGGGTGACGAAAATCTAGATTATTGTGTGCATTGTGCTCGGGCTGACGGCTCGATGCAATCATATGAAGAAAAGCTCAGCAGCCTTACTGCATTTATTGTTAGGACACAAGGATTTGATGAAAATGTCGCTAGCACTACTGCCCAAAAGATGATGGCGGAACTTCCGGCGTGGAGGTCACGGTTCAAATAATAGTCCTCCACAGATTAGCTTTGCAGAGTAATGTCTATGAATTTAAGCCAAGCGCCATTTTAATAGATAGAAGAAGGTAATATATGAGCGATTTAGCGATTCAGATTCGTAATCTAAGTAAATCATATGGAGCACTTAAGGCAGTTGATAAGTTGGATTTCCAGGTGAAAACTGCAGAGTGTTTTGGGCTCTTAGGTCCAAATGGAGCGGGCAAGAGTACTACTATGAAGATAATTTATGGCAAGGCTAAGCCTGATCCCAATCCAGATACCACGATAAATATTTTTGGCTACCATCCTGGACGCGATGCGCTGACCATCAAATCATTTTCAGGAGTTGTGCCGCAGCAAGATAATTTGGATGCTGAACTCAATGTCAGCGACAACCTCTATGTGTACTCGAAATTCTACGGGATAGAGACACGGGAAGCCAAGCGGCGGATCAATGAATTATTGGAGTTCATGGAACTACAGGAAAAAGCTCAGGTTAAAATTAGGGAGCTCTCTGGAGGGATGCAGCGGCGACTGACTATCGCTAGGGCACTACTTAATCGGCCTAAGCTTTTAATTCTTGATGAACCGACTACCGGCCTTGATCCACAGGTACGACATTTGATATGGAATAAGCTCCGGGAACTTAAGGATAGTGGGGTAACCATACTTTTGTCGACGCATTACATGGACGAAGCCTTCCAAATCTGTGATCGCATCAGCATCATGGATAACGGTCAGGCTATTCTACAGGGCAACCCCAAAGAATTGGTGCCTGCCAACCTGGAGAAGTTCGTTATGGAGATCTATGGAGCAGATAAAGATGTTTGGGCTAAATTCGTACCTGATGGTGGCATTCGGTATGAGTTTTATCAGGAAACTTTATTTGTTTATGGCCCGAATGCTGAGCAGTTGTCTGCCTTGGCTGAGGCGATGAGCATCAGCGATTATCATGTTCGCCAAGCTAATTTGGAGGATCTATTCTTGAAAGTGACAGGGAGGGGACTAAATGAACTCCAGTAATCTACATAAGCCCCCATCGCTGGGCCACAGAATATTTAGTGTCTGGTACCGGCATGAACGGGTCTACGACTCAAACTTCTGGAGCAATGCTTTTCCTCCGCTCCTCGAGCCGTTAATTTTACTAGCCGGTCTCGGGCTAGGGTTTAGCTCCTATATCAGCACGATGGGGAATATGAGTTATATTCTCTTCTTAGCGACCGGTATTATCGTCACCAGCTCCATGTATACTGCGGCTTTTGAATGCACTTACGGAACATTTATCCGCTTAGAGTTTGATAAGGTCTATGATGGCATGCTGGGGGCGCCATTGTCTCCTGATGACCTAATTATTGGGGAGATTATCTTTGCGGGAACTAAGGGGCTTCTGTTTGCCTTTGCGGTTTTGCTAGTTACTTGGGTAACGGGTATTATTAGTTATCCGCTTAGTATCATGGCTGCGCTGGTGGGCTTTCTCGGGGGAATTATGTTTGGCACCCTATCGATGTGGATTACCTCTTTAGTGAGAAACATCAATCATTTCAATTTTTACTTTACCGGGGTATTAACTCCCATGTTCTTTTTTGCAGGAACGGTTTTTCCGATCGAAAATTTGCCGGTCTCCCTGCAATGGGCAGCCCAGGCTATTCCACTAACCCATATGGTACGCTTGGCTCGAGCGTTTTGCGTGCCTGGCTTATTTACGCCTGATTTGCTTTGGAACTTGTTATACTGTGTAGTTTTTATCCTGATTACTGGCTGGTTGGCGGTGCGAGGAATTAGAAAACGACTTATTGATTAGGACGGAGATTTAATTCTACCCTTAGTATCCTGTTTTATTGACCACCTGAATTTCAACGCAACAACGGCCACCGAAAGGGTAATACGTTTACCCTGCGGTGGCCGTAACAGTTTTCCTCTATGCTGCGTGACGGTAATCGGGGTGAGAGACAACGGCTTTTTTACCGCGGTTTAAAGCGAATAGGGCGATAGCCATGGTGATCAAGGCTACACCGATATATAATCCGAAAGCTGGTACATAGCTG
>JBLNAS010000281.1:0-3592 GCA_050259475.1 Methylocystaceae bacterium | reverse complement strand
TGTAAATCACACTGACACTTTTTATGTCACTGCGAATAGAACTTCATCTCGGCTGTGGTGCCGCCCCCTTAAAGGGCAAACTGACCCCTTTCGGGAGAAGTCCTGTGGACGCCTTTGGGTGCATTCCCTTCGTCTAAATCCAGGTCTTTTCTTTTACCACAGGGAGTCAGATTGCCGCGCAACGAATCCTAGTCTCGAACATCTACAAAAATATAACCTTGATAGCCTAAGTTTGTATCGCGGCTCGGGAGCTGTTTTCTTCCCGGCAGCGACGTCAAACAAGGTGGGGAGCAGAGGGAAGTAAATAGCACCCGATTGCCGCGCCACGAATCTCAGGCGTGAGCTTACTTATAACAAAAGAAAACCCCGCTTAAAGCGGGGCTCTCAGCTTTCAATAAGATGCCCTATTTATGAGTTACTAAAGATTTACTACAAACATCGCACCCGGTGCACATTACAATCCGTCCCGCAAAAACCTGGAATAACAAAGTCAGATACTCATCAGACAACAGCCTTTCCGAACGCCGGTGTACCACTAAACGCCGTGGGGCTATACTAATTAAAATGCTAATTAAGAGATCATCCAGAGTAATCTCATCCGCTGCCAGATCCTCCCAATAGTACTCGATGAAATCCTCTTCTATCTCTCGGCCTTCCTGATCCCAGATCCGAAATGATCCATCCGGGCTCAGCATAACATTAACCTCGTTCTTCTTTGGTGGCTCCGAATCTACGAAATACTTTAGTAGATTGACAAACTCCTGGTACTCCTTCTCATTCTTGATTTCCTCAGAAGCTAGCTCTAGTGCTAAACGGATTTCCTTAAAATAATCCCCCAGACAGAAATTGATGAAGCCCTCAAGAATAATGGTGTTGTTGCCCTGAGTATACAGGTAAGCAAATACCTTATCCGTTATGCGATTACGTCTGCCCAATCGGAGCAAAAGTTGAATTTCACTCTCACTGTCCTTTTGCAGAAAATCCCTCGCCTTATTCAGCAACCGCACTTGTTCTTCGAGCGGCCGTTTTTTAAACCGACGTAGGATCTCGCGTTGGATAAGTTCGGTTTCCCACTGAGCAATAATAACTTCGGATAAATTCTCAGCTAGATGGTATTTAAAAATATAATCCACATCATCATCTCGAAAAAGTGCTAGAGTTCCTTCTCCTGCCAGGCTGACTTTTATCCGATGTATATTCTCTCCACGGTGGGTGCTTACACTGGTGGCAAATCCTCGTTCCTTAAGCCATTGCAAACCGTATTGCACCGACTCGAGAAATAGGTCAGGGCTTCGGGTCATAATGATAGTGACTTCTCTTTTCACCGCATCGCCCCCCTGGAATTGTTAATCTATTATATGTGGGGGTCAAATTTAGTATACAATTCGGGTACTGGCAAAAAGAGAGAGGCTTTGGTTACTCTTCCAACACTAGCAGATTATTTTCTTAAAGGCTTTTTTTCACTAACGAAGAACTCCTGAGCATTAAACTTTTCTTTCCCCCGGCGGTCAATACGCTCGTAATTACCTGCGGGCAAAAGTTCTCTCGCCTTTACCGTATCCTGCAGGTAAATAGCCAGAATATGACCCAACGCTTGCCCTAAATCTTCATCCTCAATCGGAAACAGGATTTCTACCCTTCGGTCCAGATTGCGGGTCATCCAATCCGCACTTGCCAAATAATACCGTTCATCACCATCATTAAAAAAATAAAAAATTCTACTATGTTCCAAAAACCTACCGACAATGCTACGGACACTGATATTATCACTTACTCCTGGTAACCCAGGGCGTAAACAGCATATACCACGGATTATTAGATCAATTTTTACCCCTTGGGCCGAGGCTGCATAAAGCTCCTCGATAATCTGCTCATCAACCAGAGAATTGACCTTGGCAATAATACGACCCTTTTGGCCCAAGCGAGCATTTTCCGCCTCTTGTCGTATTAAGCTAATAAACTTATCCCTCATATTAAGGGGAGCAATACTGGTTTTATAGAGCATATTCAGTTCCGAGTATCCAGATAGCATGTTGAATATGGCTGACGCATCAGCTGCCAGAAAAGCGTTGGTCGTCATAAAGCCAATATCCTCATAAAGACCGGCGGTAACATCATTATAATTTCCTGTCGATAGATGTAAATATCTTTTAATGCCCCCGGCTTCGGAACGAACAATGAGCAACATCTTGCCATGCGTTTTTAAACCCACTAGACCATAGATAACATGACAACCCGCCTGTTCTAGCCGCCGAGCCCAATGAATATTATTCTCCTCATCAAAACGCGCCTTGATTTCTACAAGTACAGTTACCTGCTTACCATTCTCAGCAGCTAAAGCCAAAGCTTCCACAATTGGTGACTTGCCACTTACCCGATAAAGAGTTTGCTTGATGGCTAAGACTTGCGGGTCAACCGCCGCTGCCCGTACTAGGTTTATCACCGGAGCAAATGCATCATAAGGGTGGTGGAGTAGGATATCACGGTCAGCTAGAGTAGCAAAAATATGCTCACGGTTAAGTTCCAAGACCAGATGCGGTTGTAGTGGTTGGTAATGCAGAACCTCCATTCCTGGCAGGTTACTGAACCGGTTGAGAAAGCTTAAGTCCAGTGGACCTTTAACTTCATATACTTCCTCATGGTCGATTTCAAGCTCTTCATAAAGGGTGGCTAGCAATCTTTCATCCATCTTCTTCTCAACTTCCAGCCGGATTACCGCGCCCCACTTACGCCTTTTAAGCGATTCCTCTATGGTCTCTAAAATATCTTCGGCCCCTTCTTCATCAAGCCCAAGATCCGCATTACGGGTAATACGGTAAGCAGCCGTGGCCAGAATATGATGCCCTCGAAACAGGGTATCTAAATGCATTTTAACTACCTCTTCCAGCAGGATGAAACAACGTTCTGGTCTGGTTCTGGGCAATTCAACTATTCGTTCCAAGACTGCTGGGACTTGGACGGTAGCAAAAACCGTATTGTTCGGGTTTTTTTGGTCTTCTAGTAATACCCCTACATTAAGACTACGATTGAATAGAAGTGGAAATGGCCGACTTTGATCGACTACCATGGGCGTAAGAACTGGATAAACTTGATTATGATAATAGGAGGCAATATAAGACTGTTCTTCCTCATTTAATTGTTTACGCTTGATGACTTTCAGACCTTGTTTATTGAGGTTAGGTAACAGGGATCGATTTAAACAACTATACTGTTTAGCTACCAAATTATGTACCTGACGTGAAATCTGCTGTAATTGTTCCTGTGGCGATAAACCCGAAGAATCTCTTTTTGTGATCCCTGCCTCCACCTGATCATAAAGCGAGGCTACTCGTACCATAAAGAATTCGTCCAGATTAGAGGCGACGATGGCCAAAAAGCGAAGCCGGTCCATAAGGGGCGTGCCTTTATCTTTTGCCTCCTCTAAAACTCGGCCGTGAAACTCCAGAGCACTTAATTCACGATTGATAAAATTGCTAGCAATCTTATAATTTTGCTTACTCATCCCTTTTTCCCCTTGCACTCTAACCCGGGCCTTAAACCAGGTCGTTCGTTGCTAGAATGTCCATTTGTCTAGTAGTATCTCCCGGTTTTT
>JBLNAS010000280.1:0-4828 GCA_050259475.1 Methylocystaceae bacterium | reverse complement strand
AACTATTTCGTTATGTCGCTTTCACTATACTAAAAACAAACGCATCACCGAGCATAATAGCGTAGGTGATGCGTTTTACATATTGGACAGGGTATACAGAAATTATTTAATGGTTACTACTTCACTAGCTTTAATTGCCTCATCGGTCAATTCCTGACCAATACCTGGTCTATCAGGTACCTCAAAATATCCATTTACCGCCTGATAATTGTATTTGCACAGATTGATGTTCTCATCGATAAGTGCTGAGGCATGCAATTCATGGATAACGAAGTTAGGAATAACCGCTTCTAGCTGTAAAGCTGCGGCGGTAGCAATCGGGCCTCCACAAACATGGATTTGAACCCCGATATCATAAACATGAGCCATATCACAGATTTTTTTACCCTCTGTTATGCCACCGGTATTACCAAGGTCGGGTTGAATAATACCGATAGAGCGATCCTCAAAGAATGGCCTGAATCCCCATCGAGAGTAGCTTCTTTCACCGGTGGCTAACGGAATTCTTACCTTGCTGGAAATCTCGCGGAACAACTTAGGGTTTAATGGCTGTGTTGGCTCTTCGTAGTAGAAGCAGTTAAACTGCTCCAACTCTCGGCCTAGCTGCACTGATGTATTAGTATCAGTGAGAGAGTGCAACTCGATGATAATGTCCAGATCAGGTCCGCCAGCCTCTCTGATAGCCGCCACCCGGGCAACTGCTACCCGGAGCTGCTCTTGTTTAAGTAGACCGTAGCTGCTCCAGCCCATCCATTTACCGTTTAAGTCAAAGCCAATAGGGTCAACTTTTACAGCATCAAAGCCATCAGCCATAGCCTTTCTAGCCGCTTCTGCATATTCTTCTGGCTGTACTAAAGAATGGCTTTCTTTGCCCCAGTCAAACTGAATTTGGCTGGCGTATGCTCTCAATTTATCGTTCGTTTTACCGCCTAGTAGCTGATATACTGGTGCATTATAAACTTTTCCCTTGATATCCCAAAGAGCAATATCAATACCACTGATACCAGCGAAGACAGCACTGCCGCCACCCATACCCCAGAAGGTTAAACGGTGGAGTTTATTCCAGATGGCTTCGATATTCATAGGATCCATACCAATAATGCACTTAGCAAAATCAATTCCTTGGCCGAATCCTGCATTTTGCGCATTGCCGTAAGCCAGACCGATTTCTCCAAATCCACTAATACCTTGATCAGTATTAATTCTGACACAAATCGGACACCATGGAACTCCACCAACTGCGGTATTTGCTGTTGCTGCTTGCGGGAAGGTTTTAATAATGTCTACACTGATAATCTTCATCCAGTAAACCTCCTTATTAGTCGTTAGGTAATAGTGGTGGGATAGTTGGAGATAGAGGAGCATACTTCGATCTTGCTTCTAATGCTCTAAGTATAAGACTTTTGGCTTGGTAGGTCGGGAAAGTAAGACGCAATTATAGCTATGTTGACTATTTTTACCCACCAGAAAGATATGTTGAGCGGGTTTCACCGTAAGCGTTACTAAAAATAGTTATTATTTATGTGATATATCCATTTATTTATATATATGGAGTTATCTGCTTTGAAAAATTAAATATTAGAAACTAAACTTAAGACAGCTACACATAAACCGATCTATGACTAGGTCGGTACTAAACCGCTCACAGAAAAATCGTCCTTTAGGGGGGTGTGAGAGCTTATCAGAATACCTGGTAAGGTTCTGTGAGGCAGGGGATTATTTAATTTATTTATTTAAAGGGAGGTTTGTTTTATGTCGTTCGAATCCAGAATAGAAGATGGGATCATAATATTTACCTTTAACAACCCCAAGGTTAACGCTATCACCACCGAAACACTTAAGGGCCTTTAGGAAGCGGTAGACAAGCTTAATGCGGATGCAGCCCTTAAAGGTATGGTTTTGACTGGAACGGGGAGATTTTTCTCCGGCGGTTTTGATCTAAACACCTTTACAACCTTTGCCAATGGCGATGAAATCGTAAAATGGTTCAAGTACGAGGAAGAAGTTCTGCTCAAACTGTTCAGCTGCTCCAAGCCAGTGGTATCTGCCATCAATGGTGGTGCAACCGCTGCTGGTATGATTGTAGCCATGGCTTCTGACTATAACATCATCCTTAACAATCCCAAAGTAAAAGTCGGTATGACCGAAATCAAACTTGGTATGTCCCTGGCTCCTTCAATGGGGAATATCATGCGCTTTGGTCTCGATACCGACAGGAATTACCGCGACATTATTATGAAGGGTGAACTGGTTGATCCGATGTTCTGCGTTGAGCGCGGCATCTTTGATGAACTGGCAGAAGCCGAAGAACTCATTGATAAAGCTAAAGCCAAGGTTTGTGCCCTCTATGATACCCCGGGTCATCCGTTTGTGCAGCTCAAAGACCTCCAAAAGCGTCAGATGGCAGCATTAATTCGCAGTGAACTAGATACCTGTGACTGGAGTGGGTTGGTTGACACTTTCACTAACGAGAAAATTGTCAACTTCCTGAAGAAAGTACTAGCTTCTATTTCCTAAACTAGGATTTGGAATCTAAAGGGGCCTCTACCAAATGGTAAAGGCCCCTTTAATGTTTTAACAACCGATTATTTCATCATATCCTTTATTTTAATCTCCGGGTGATGGTACCTCGCATAAGCTGGTGTCTTTTTACCAAACTGCAAGGCTTCTTTGGGACACCATTGTAGACAGGCCAAGCATTGCTCACAGTTATTCTGCCATACCAAATGATTATCATTTATGATCAGGTTTTGAGTAGGGCAGACTTTCACGCAAAGAGAGCATTGATCGCAGCGCTCATCAACCCAGAAGCTTTTATCCATTTTAGGGATTTGAGGGTAGGTCATTTTGTAAATTGCCGTAAATATGATTCTTTGCCACAGGGGGCCTTTCTCAACCGGCATCTTTACCTTGTGGCTAACTCTATCGGCAATTGTAGATATCTTTAAGCTAGCTGCCTTAAAAAGCTTTTTTTGTTTCTCAGGAGAACCAGGCCCTCCCCAGGGAATATAATTTGAGGGCATAGCCAACGACCAACCGCTATCTAAGACTAATCCTTTGGATGCCATCACCTTCTTCAACTGCACCAGAGTATTCGATACTTGACCTCCATTACTGGCTATCGCAAAGATATAATCAGGTGACATTTCCTTTAGCTGATCAATGAATTCTAAAACCCGCTTTGGTACCCCCCAGACATGTACAGGAAAGACCAATCCTATTATTGGAGCATGCAACGCCCGCTGATCAGCTTTTGGATTTACCATTGATATGATTTCCGTATTGCCTAACTCCCTAGCTAGGGCTCGGGCTGCCCACAACGAGTTACCAGTACCGGTAAAGTAAAAGAGAGTGGCGTTTGTAGTCTGATCAGGGGAAGGGGATATCCCAACATTATTATCCATAGGTTGCATTCTATTTACCTCGTAATCTTTTCTTCAATATATACTCATATTTTCTTAAATGGCAAGAAGCAGAAAGCAGGCATCTTACCGAGACATCGGTTTTGGATGCCCTTTTTGTGTTTAATCAGTTTTATTAACTCAACAAACGGAGATCAAAACCCGTTCGTCAGTGACTGGTGCTGGAGTGATGGCAAAAGAATAGGGGGGTAGATTTTTAAAGGTAGCCCGATACTCATCATATTTATGGGAAATTGGTGAATTATATATCTAGTTGCCTCATTAAATTATTAGTCAATTATGAGTTACACAAAGAAATCTAGCACCGAGAAATAATGGGTGAAGGGTTGATAACTTGTGTTCAGGTTGCTAAGGCGAAAAATTAGGATTTGGCGGAAATCAGATAATGACAGCACTACAGCAGAGCTTAATTATCAATCGGTTAACCTGTCTAACCACCTACAGGAAAATCTGAACACTATAAGGAATATCATGGGCCCCAGTAACGATGTCATCATTCGTCCTCTGAAAATCGGCTTAGAAAGATCGGTTGATGCGGCAATTATTTATATAGATGGCATGGTAAATAAGAACTTGATTAATCAGGACATCTTACGCCCACTGATGTTTCATGTGCAAGTTATCGATCAGCAGCCAGACCTCAAAATCTCACATCTAATCGACTTTATACAGTCAAGTGTGGTGACAGTGGGGGATATCAATCCCCTGACAACGATAAGTGAGGTAGTTGCTTCAGCCCTATCTGGTAACACGATAATCGTTATTGATGGGGCTCAACAGGCTTTGAGTATCGACGTTAGAGGGTGGAACAGCCGTAATATTGAGGAACCCAAAAACGAAGTTTCGCTAAAAGGAGCTAAAGTAAGTTTTGTTGAAACCCTCCGGGTTAATACTTCTTTAATTAGACGGAGGATTCGCGACCCCCGGTTAACTTTCGAATCAATGCAGATCGGGGAAAGAAGTAAAACCGATGTGACCATCGCTTATGTCAAGGGCATAACTAAAGATAGTCTCATTACCGAGATCAAGCAACGCCTGCAACGAATTCATACTGATGCCATTTTGGATGCTGGTTATATTGAACAATTTATTGAAGATAGCTCGATATCATTATTCCCAACCGTGGGGAATACTGAAAGACCAGATGTGGCGGCGGCAAAAATACTTGAGGGCCGTGCTGCAATCTTGGTTGACGGCTCACCGATAGTATTAACCGTACCTTTATTATTTATGGAAGGATTCCAAAATCCAGATGATTATTATGCTCGTCCATATTTTGCTAGCTTGGTACGCTGGTTTCGACTTTTAGCTTTTATATTGAGTGTTAACTTGCCGGGCTTTTATGTTTCTTTGATGTCTTATCACCAGGAAATGTTTCCACCCGCCTTGCTAGTTTCCGTGGCGAC
>JBLNAS010000279.1:0-8491 GCA_050259475.1 Methylocystaceae bacterium | reverse complement strand
TAGTCAATTCTACCTTGGGCAATAAATTGACTCGCCAAACACATTTCATAAAACTCTTTAAATAAATCATCCATTTTATCAGTCGATATTCTACGTACATTGGCAATTTCTAGGGTTAACTGTTCAATCTCTTCCTCAACTAAATATTTGAAAAGACGAGCTGATTTCTCTGGGCCAATTAAAATCATAAAGTTAGAGGCTTTCTGTTTACCAGTGAGTTTCTTATTCTTTACTTCAGCCGCTGCCACCCAAGATCACCTCTCATCTTCCATTAACCAGGTACGAATAACCTGGGCTGCATTTTCGGGAGCGTTTTCGATTAACTTGTCAATTTCCTCACGTATGCGCCGGCGTTCTTTCTCCTCGGGAGTAAGGGCTTCCTCCATAATTTCCTCCAGAGTCATTTCATCACCGACCATGGTATCAAATAGTGGTTGTACCTCAACCAACCCAGCATCTGACTTTCGACGTCTTAGTAGCATAAATAATAACGCTAAAACTAATAGCAGCAGTGGTAGTTCTAACCACCAATACTTTTGTAACATCTGCGCTGTACTAGCTTGAGCCACTGGAGCCGGCTGATAGAACCCTACTACCGAGACGGTAACGGTATCTCGCGGAAGGCTCTCCGGCGGTATCGGAACGACCTGAGCTCCCGCTGCACTTGCTACTGCATCAGATATACCTTGAGATTGTTGCTCATAGGACTTATCGAGTAATACCCCTACGGTCAGTTTTTTAACCGACCCGGGGGCGACTTCGGTTTTGGTTTGCGTCTTGTCGCCTTCGTAATTTCTGGTTTTCTCAGATTTCTCACTCGTCACAGTTGATCCATTCGTTACCGGGGTCTGATATTGCGGGACATTACTCCCCACACCCGGAACTGCTTCTGGAGTGTTGTTGACCGTGGTGGTGTTTTCATCAAGCAAATGCTCGCTTACTACTACCCGCTGCTCAGGGTCGTAATCCTCTTGAAAGGATTCGATTTTATCAAAATTAAGATCAGCACTAACCCTAACCACGGCATGACCTTTGCCGAGAGTAGTGTCAAGCATGCTCTGTATCGCATTTTCCTTTTCGATTTCAAACTGACGTTTCATTTTCAATTGTTCAGCGGTTAACTGGTTAAGATCAGAAGCATTCTCACCTAAAGCACCTATTGATACTGGATTACCGTGTTCATCAATCACAAACACATTCTCTGGTGCCAAACGTTCAACACTATTAGCTACTAGATGGATTATCCCATTGACCTCTTTGGTGGTAAGCTGTTCCCCTGGTTTGCATTTAACCATTACCGAGGCAGTAGGAGGTATATCCCGTGACTCGAAAAGACTTCTTTCCGGCATGGTGAGATTAACCCGGGCCTCAAGTATTTTATCCAAACTCGTAATAGTTCGCGTAATCTCGCCCTGTAACGCCGATTGATACTTTACCTTTTTATCGGTTTCAGTCTCCCCGAATGAACTGTTATTAAACATTTCAAACCCTGCTATTCCTTTAGGGAGACCCTCCGAAGCGAGTTGTAACCTAACATCATACTTTTGATCAGATGGGACTTCAATAACCGTGCCATTACCAGTTAGCTGGTAGGGAACCTTCAGATCTGCTAATTTGGCTCTAATAGCAGCGGCATCTTCAGTCGAAAGGTTGGTGTAAAGAGGTGACCAGTCCGTGCGGTTGGTATCTAGAATTAACATTAGTGCTGCTACCATTAATAGTAGTACAGCGCCACCAATTAATACCTTTTGGTTAAGACCTAACTGTTTCCAGCGATTTAATTGTCCAGCTCCCCATTCCTTAAGGGCCTCTGTGCGCTCCCCCATCCCCGTAACTCACCTCATCCATAACTTACATCTGCATTCTAGTAATTTCCTGATAAGCTTCCACCAGTTTATTACGAACTTCAACTGTTAATTGGAGAGCTAGATATGCCTTTTCTTGTGAAATAATTGCTTGATGTATGTACTCGGCGTCACCGGTGGCAACGCGGGTAGCTTGATCGGCAGCTTGCTTTTGCAACCCATCAACTTCATTTAACTTTTGTTGCAACAAATTAGCAAAGCTTTCGACTGGTTTTTCTTCAACTGGGGCTAGCTTTGGCGCCGCAAAAGGGTTCTCCATAGGAGTAAGGGCTTTGAAAGCAATCTCACTCATTTTCATACCCTACTCTCCTATCTCGCCAGTTCAAGGGCTTTAGCTACCATGCTTTTAACCGCATTAATTGCCTGGGCATTAGCTTCATAAGATCTCGTGGTATCAATCATATCTACCATTTCAGTAACTGGGTTAACATTGGGGTAATTGACATAACCTTCATTATCGGCGTCGGGGTGGGTAGGGTCATAAACGCGTCGCAGCGGTGTCTGCAAATCCTCAACTACCGCTTTCACTCTGACGCCATTTCCAATCTTCGCCGCCGATATTTCATCTTTCAGTACATTAGAGAAATCACGTTTTTCTCCCGGCATGGCCTCAAAAACTACCATTTGGCGCCGATATGGCAATGGCTTGCCATCAGGACCTATTTTGGTAGTGCGAGTAGTACTTGAATTGGCTAAATTACTGGCGATGGTGTCCAAACGCAAGCGTTGAGCAGTTAGACCCGATGCACTAACATCAATAGTATTGAAGATGCCCATTTACCTTCTCCCCTCGGTTATTACCGTGGCCAGTGAGCGAAATCTAAAATTCAAACCTGTAGCAACAGAATCGTAATACATTGAGTTCTTTGCCTGTTTGGCCATTTCCACATCAATGTCGACATTATTTTCACTGTTGCGTTGCACCCAATCTTCCAACACAGTTGTCTGGGGGTCATACCCTGGATCACTATGTGGTATCTGAAGATGCTTAGTGTGTGTGCGCGTTAAAAGCAAGCTGTTACTAGCAGTTGCTTCACCTGACATAAACCGACGCAATTGATTCTCAAAACTAATCTCTGTCCTTTTAAACCCTGGTGTATCAACATTAGCCAGATTGTTATTAATGGTTTCCTGGCGCAAAAATGAGGCGTCCAGTGCTTTTTCCAGAACTATTGATTGTTGGTCATCAAAAATACGCAATACATTCACCTTCAAAATAAACAATTGTATTTATTTTCGCTAAAATTATATAGATTCCTTCTTATAAAGAATAATCCAGCATAAATAAATGACCGGTAAACCCTAGTTAGTTAAGATTTTAGCCATACTTATTTCTTTGCCATTTCTTGGAATACATAGGTATTTAGAACCTTTATATAGGTGCCTTTCATTCCCAAGGATCTCGATTCAATTACACCAGCACTTTCAAACTTTCTCAAGGCACTAACAATAACTGACCTGGTTATCCCTACCTCATCCGCGATCCGGCTGGCAACTAATAGCCCTTCGTTGCCCTTAAGTTCAGCTAATATATGCTCAATAGCCTCCCTTTCAGAATAGGATAACGTAGCCAGAGCAATTTGTACTGCTGCTTTACGCCGGGCTTCTTCCTCGATTCTCTCGGACCTAACCCTCATTACCTCATTAGATACCAGAATTGAGCCATATTCCGCTAGTACAATATCATCTTCCGAGAACTTTTCTTCTTTCTTGGAAAGTATAAGTGTTCCCAGTCGGCGACCGCCACCATACACCGGGACTACCGTATAAGTTTTACCGGAACAATCACAAGAAATATTCTCAGCGTTAAAAAAACATTTGCGCCCTTCTAATACATAATTAGTTCTGGTTTCTTGAATGTTTAATAACTCCTGGTTAAAGCTTTCTGGAATGCGCTGAGTATGCGCTATAACCTGATCTATTTCTGGGCAGGTACTGTCATAAAAAGAATAACCTCCCAGCTCTCCCCTTTTGCCGACCACATAAACATTGCACTCTAGAGACTGGGCAAATACCCGAGCCATTTCTGTGTAGTCTACTGGATTACCTGGCAACTTCTGTAATACTTTGTTTATAGCGCGGGATCTCTCCAGCAAGGATCTCTTCATTAATTATCTTCCTCCTTATTTTCCTAAAGAATATAGCGGCTTAAGTCCTCATCACCGGCAATCCCGGCCAGCCTGATTCCTACATATTGCCGATCAATTGTTACCTTGTCCCCTCTCATATCAGAAGCATCAAACAGTAAATCCTCCATTACCTTCTCCAATACCGTATGTAACCGACGAGCCCCTATATTTTCAGTCCTATTATTGACTTCGTAGGCAATTTCAGCAATATAATCAAGGCCATCGGCCGTAAACTCAATTTCTACTTCCTCGGTAGCTAATAATGCTCGATACTGTTTAATAATAGAATTATCGGGTTCAGTTAAAATACGAATAAATTCTTCCCGACCTAGCGCGCTTAACTCAACTCGAATGGGAAACCTCCCCTGTAATTCTGGCATTAAATCCGAAGGCTTACTGGAATGAAATGCTCCCGCTGCAATAAACAAGATATGATCTGTCTTTACGGGACCATATTTTGTCATAACGGTGGAGCCCTCTATAATGGGTAGGATATCCCGTTGGACTCCGCCCCTTGATACATCCGGACCAGAGCCACCATCTTTAGTTGCAATCTTATCAATCTCATCCAGAAAAACAATACCGCTATTCTCCACTCGATTAACTGCCTCTCGAGCCACCCCTTCCATATCAAGAAGCTTCTGAGCCTCTTCATTCACCAGGGCTTGGCGGGCTTCACCAACGGTAAGCCGACGCTTTTTTTTGTTACGCGGTAATACCCCGCCTAACATATCTTGAAGGTTAATGCCCATTTCTTCAATCCCGGCACCAGAGAATATTTCCATAAATGATGTCGACTTTTCTTCAACATCAATTTCTATATTTTCATCTTCCAACTCTTGCCGAGACAATTTCTGCCGCCAGATTTCTCTCTCTTCATCCTGCCTATTTTCCACTTCTTGATCAGTATTTGCCTGATTGCTATCTACCATAGCCGGCCACAACAATTCCAAAGGATTCTTTGGTCTCCGGCTTTTTGTCTGCGCTTGCGGGCAGATGTAATCTAATAAGCGTTCATTAGCCATCTGTTGTGCTTGCTCGGCTACCAGCTCAATTTGCTCAGTTTTTACTAGACGAATAGCTATCTCTACCAAATCACGAATAATGGATTCGACATCTCTACCGACATAGCCAACCTCGGTAAATTTGGTAGCTTCCACTTTAATGAACGGAGCATTTTCTAAACGCGCCAATCGTCTGGCTATCTCAGTTTTGCCGACCCCGGTAGGGCCAATCATGATTATATTCTTCGGGTATACTTCATCTCTGATATCTTCGGGCAAAAGTTGGCGACGATAACGATTGCGCAGAGCAATAGCAACTGCCTTTTTAGCCATATGCTGTCCGACGATATAACGATCCAATTCATCGACAATCTGTCTTGGTGTCAAATCTATCATAGCTTAAAACTCCCAAAAATCACAGTTTTTCGACTGTTAATTGGTCATTGGTAAACACACAAATTTCAGCAGCAATTTTCATCGCCTCAGTTACAATCTGCTCTACAGTTAATTCGGTATGGCGACACAAAGCCCGCGCAGCAGCCAAAGCGTAGGTTCCCCCAGATCCAATGGCTAAAATACCATCATCAGGCTCAATAACTTCACCGGTTCCTGATATCAGCAACATTTTGTCAGCACTCATTACGATCATCATAGCTTCTAAGTGCCTTAGTACCCGGTCACTACGCCACTCTCGAGCTACCTCAACGGCAGCGCGAGTTAAATTACCGCTATGTTCCCGTAATTTATCTTCAAACTTAGCAAATAAAGTAAAAGCATCAGCTACCGAGCCAGCAAAGCCAGCTACTACCTTGCCCTCATAGATGCGTCGTACTTTTCGGGCTTGTCCTTTCATGATTGTATTCTGGCCGACTGTTACCTGTCCGTCGCCGGCCATAGCGCCCTCACCATTTCTTGTTATCGCTACAATAGTAGTGGCTTCAAACATTCAGGTTACCTCCGTGGTAAGGCATTATTATGTACAATTTTAAGCCTTTCCCTGGTTAAATGAGTATAGACTTGGGTGGTTGAAAGTTTAACGTGACCCAACATCTCTTGAACTGCACGTAAATCAGCTCCTCCATCCAACAAATGCGTAGCAAACGTATGGCGCAAGGTATGCGGCGATACCTTATGATTAATAGCCACTAAATCAACATATTTATTGATGATATTGCGAACACTACGAGCCGTTAAACGCTTTCCAAAACGGTTTAAAAACAAAGCCTGTTGTTTTAAATCCTGGCAATTCCCAAGCTGCTCACGAAATTCCTCTACATAGGATTTTAATGCTAACTGAGACTGAACCCCCATTGGTATTATCCGTTCTTTGGAACCTTTACCAAACACCTTGACGAAACCATCAGGAATATCAACATCCATTATGTCTAAAGTAACTAATTCACTTACTCGCATACCCGTCGCATACAGTAACTCCAAAATTGCCCGATCTCGATTACCAATCGGTTCTTCCGTTACTGGAGCACTTAACAACATATCAACTTCCGCGGGATATAAGAAACGCGGTAATTTCTTTTCCTGCTTAGGGGTTGAAACAGTAGCAATCGGGTTTCCTTGCAATATTTCTTCTCGGCAAAGGTATTTTATAAATGAACGAAGTGCCGCCAATTTACGGGCGGTTGTCGAGCGGCTTAATCCGATATTCTGCAGGTGACTCAAGTACTCACGAACCGAACGATGGTTAATCATTTCGGCAGAAACTTCTTGCCGATTAAGATTAAAATTATTAGCGATAAAATCAAAAAATTGGTTCAAGTCCGTGCGATAACTGATTACCGTCATGTTAGATGCGCTTTTTTCTACCCGCATATGGTTCAAAAAGTTCTCAACATATTGGTACAACAAAATAATTCCCCCACAAATATGCCCTAATACCAAAATAGCATACGACAAAATAACTGACAACCTATCAAGACAACAATTCTGATAATTCTCCCATGACCTGCAATGCTCTATTACTATAGGCTTCATAACGTTGTTTCTTACCCCTGATTTTTTGTTCCAGGGGTGGTAATATGCCGAAATTTGCATTCATTGGTGACAATTTACTAGTCGGCGAACTACTAATATAGTGAAGCAAGCTACCAATCATGGTTTCCTGGGGCCAAATTAGAGGTGGTTGTTCTTTGGCAATTCGGGCGGCATTAATACCTGCTATTATACCGCTAGCTGCCGATTCCATGTAACCTTCAACCCCAGTAATCTGCCCCGCAGCGAATAATTCAGGAGCCTTTATAAATTGTAAGGTGGGCTTTAATAAGTGAGGACTATTGATATAGGTATTGCGATGCATCACGCCATAACGAACAAATTCGGCTTCTCTCAAGGCGGGAATTAA
Source organism: Methylocystaceae bacterium (assembly GCA_050259475.1). Taxonomy (GTDB): domain Bacteria; phylum Bacillota; class Syntrophomonadia; order Syntrophomonadales; family JBLNAA01; genus JBLNAA01. The sequence goes on along the minus strand of JBLNAS010000279.1, from coordinate 1,137 downwards.
ACGAAATACCCGGTCTTGTTCCGGCCAACGCAATCGGCTTTGGAAGCCTACCAATCCATACAAATTACCTTCCAAATCCTCCTGCCGCAATTGTAAGACCGCATAGTATTGTTCACCTGATATCGGGTCCGGCAAGCCGACCGGACGCATCGGACCATAGCGTAAGGTATCAACTCCCCGCCCGGCCATTACTTCTATCGGCATACACCCTTCAAAGACTTGAAGCTCATCCATATCGTGCCCTTGATGTACATCAGCTTGTATTAGGGCCTGGTAAAAAACTTCGTATTCTTCTTGACGCAGTGGACAATTGATATAATCCTTGCCCCCTTTATCATAACGGGCAGCTCTAAAAGCACTCTGCATATTAATCGAAGTCGTAGTAACTATTGGTGCGACCGCATCATAAAAAAATAGGGCTTCCTCTGCGCAAAAATTATTTAAACTTTGCCAAAAGTCACCCTCAGTTAACGGTCCAGTAGCTATTATTACTATACCGGGAGGAATTGTTTTAACTTCTTGGTTAATTAAATTAATTAATGGCTCAGCTTGTAGCCTTTGGGTCACACATTCAGCCATACGTAATCGGTCAACCGCCAATGCTGACCCAGCTGGTACTCGGCAAGTATCAGCACTCGATAAAATCAGTGAATTCAGGGACCGCATTTCCGCTTTTAGCAGTCCCTGAGCTGTAGCAACAGCCTCTGATTTTAATGAGTTAGAACACACTAATTCTGCCAAATAGCCCGTCTGATGAGCCGCAGTCATTTTTTGCGGACGCATTTCATAAAGATCAACTTCTATATTATGGCGAGCCAACTGCCAAGCAGCTTCTGAGCCAGCTAATCCACCACCGATCACGGTGACTTTATTCATGGACGACACCCTCAATTATCTGGTGCTTACACTCATTGTTAGTACAGACAATAGCCTTCTCACCCTTAATAGTCTTTTCCACCATCATCTGGCCACCTACCGGGCACTTCTGTGCCGAGGGTAGATTCCAGCTTTTAAAATCACATTGGGGATAATTTTTACAGCCATAAAACAGGCGTCCTTTTTTGGTGTGCAACATCAGCAGTATCCCACCGCACTGAGGGCAGGCAACCCCAGCTTCCTGAGCCATCGATTCCGTAT
>JBLNAS010000278.1:0-3875 GCA_050259475.1 Methylocystaceae bacterium | reverse complement strand
GAATATTGAACGCGAATACATGTATTTATGAAGGCGCTATACTGACTTCTGTCGATATCGCATTATTGGAATAAGAAAGGCATAGGGGATTATGGTTATGATAAATCCTGCGCATCTGAAGGCTCTGGCGAGTCTCATAAATGAAAGCCCTTACTTCCAGCTTCTTTCTATGACTATTGAAGAAATGGGCATCGGTTATTCGATAGTGAGGTTAGATATTGAACCTAAACACCTGTCGCCCTATGGAGCCATTCAGGGAGGGGTATATTCGTCAATTATCGATACCGCTGCTTACTGGGCACCGTATGCAGAATTAGATGAAACAGTCGGGCTAATTTCCATGGATGTCAATGTGCATAATCTAGCCTCGGTCAAAGGGGGAACTTTACTAGCTCGGGGGGAAAGAATTAAGATTGGCCGGACAACTTGCCTGGCTCAAGCTGCTATAACCGACCTAGATGGCAGGGTGCTTGCCCATGGGAGCTCGAAACTACTGATAACTCAGGGCCTGCAGACCATTCCTCAAATGAGGGGGTTTACTGCCGATCGCATACCGCCAAAGTTTCTTCCATAGAGTAGATAGCTTTGTTATCAAAAACCCCCCGCCAGTTATTACAACCGCCGGAGGGCTAAAGTTGGGAGAGAGAATCTTAGTAGGTAACGCTGCCGTTGACTTTGCCTTTAATCTTACCTAACGGTGCATTACAGGTACCGGTCAGGCTGTCTACTTTAATACTGGTGACCTTGCTGCCGGCAACATTAATGGTGCAGGACATGGTAAGGTCTTTTTTCGTCCAGGTTACTTTCCCCGGGGCAACAGTGTTTAATAAGGTAACAATCGAGGAGGGAGGTTGGCTGTTTACTTTGATTGCTCCACCACTGACGGTTACACTGCTAGCACTCTTTAAAAAGGCTTCAATAGCGCTGGCATTACCGGAGATCACTTCATTAAAAGGAATGACACTCAGTTTACGGTTAGTAAAATCGCCGCCAACAGTACCGGGTACTCCCTGGGCGGACATCGTATTACCAGCACTGGTGACCTTCATATCGACATCTCCTAGGATTGGGACATCGATCATGGTAGCATTCCAAGTGCTATCAGCACTTCCGGAGTATTTGCAACCAATTAGCAGCTTATAGGCGTCAGCCTTAGCACCAGTCAATGATGCCGGAACCGTTACTGCTGGGGCGGTGGTGGCTGCGGGTTGGCTGGGAGTTGGCTTAGCAGGAGCTGCTGGTTGCGTCGTAGCTCCAGGGGTTGGTTTTACTTGGGCAGCCGGGGCCGGTGAGCTGGAGGTCGCCGGTTGAGTGACGGCTGGGGTAGTCGATCCCGGGGTGGTAGCAGCCGGATCGGCAGGAGTAACAGCCGGCCCGGGAGTCGAAGCTGGTGGTGTTGTGGTGTCGGTAGCGGCTGGGGCGTCAGTGGTCGGGGAAGCTACCGGTGCGGCAGCTTCCTGTTTACCACAACCAGCCAGGGCCATTGCGCAGACTATTAGGGCTATAATTGCGAACAGGACGTGTAAACGAGGTCCTTTTTTCATCAGATAAACTCTCCTTTCATAATCCCCATGAATTACGATGGCGTATAATGCATTTACGCCATTTTCCTTATAATAAAAGTTTAAGTAAAAATGATTAATAAACTGTTAACAGGATGTGTCTAATTTGCAAAAACATTTTATGAAATGAATTTACAAATAGTAATATTAAGTCGAATTTTGAGCACGGAATACAAAATGGAGGGTTGGGGTGGAGCCTAGGTGATCACTGGTTAAGATAAATCATTCGCAGAGCGCGTTCAGCAGCGTCGGCTAATAGTTCTGGGGTGCGAGCCATACAATCGTCAAGCGTAATGGGGCCGGGAGCAATACTAATTACCCCCGAAATACCTTGCTGAGCAGCAGTTAGAGATGACAGGGCAATGGAACCGACCACGGCGAGAACGGGAATGCCGTACTTTTTAGCCCGGGAGGCAATCCCCGCCGGGACTTTGCCATATAGCGATTGTTCATTAATTTGTCCTTCACCGGTAATGATTAAATCGGCACCGGCAGCTAACAGTTCATCAAACCTGGTTAATTCGCATACCAGATCAAGGCCGGAAACCAAACTGGCACCGGTAAAGGTGAGTAACCCGTAGCCCATACCTCCGCCCCCGCCTGCTCCAGGATGGCTAGCCAAGTCGATACCTAACTCCTTATTTACGACGGTTGCTAGGCGGGCTAGGGCAGCATCTAAAACCACTACCTGGTCCGGGGTAGCTCCTTTTTGGGGGGCATAAATATAGGCGGCACCTTGCGATCCGCATAGTGGGTTAGTAACATCACAAGCGGCAGTAAATTCTGCCGAGCCAATAGCCGGATGAAGTGCAGACAGATCGATCGAGTGTAGGTCCAGTAATGCGGGCACGTCGGTGGGCAAAGGATTACCTGCTGCATCCAGGAAACGGACCCCCAGGGCTCTTGCCATTCCTATACCGCCGTCCGAAGTGGCGCTACCACCAACCCCGACAATGATACGCCGGTAACCAGCATCGAGAGCTGCCCGAATCAATTCACCGGTACCGTAGCTGGTAGCCTGCATTGGGTCACGGATTTCGCGGGGAACTAGAGCTAATCCGGAAGCGGCAGCCATTTCAATTACCGCGGTTTCCTGGTCTAAGCTAATCCATTCCGCAGTCAGGGGTCGGCCTAAGGGGTCAGTCACCGGGGCTTGTTGCTTGCTGCCACCTAGAGCATGACAGAGACATTCTCCCAGACCTTCGCCGCCATCAGCCATCGGGAGTTGGATAATATCGGCCTGAGGTAAAACCCGTTTAACTCCGGCCGCGATAGCACCAGCTACCAAGTAGGAGGCCAGACTTTCTTTAAATGAGTCAGGGGCTATAATAATGCGAGCCATAGTTGCCTCCGATGTCTAAAAGATATGTGGGTGCTGACGTTCATGGGTTAGCTTTTGGGTTTGCCGTTGCCAGTAGGAGCGATAAAGGAAACTGCCTGGTCGTTTAGGTTGGCTGCTGATCGTACCAAGTGTGCTATCGACAAGGGCTGCTTCTTCCCGCCAAGCCTGGGCCATCAGTTCCTGTCGTGGCTTCAGGTCACTAAGGGTTAGGTGACTAGCGTTTTGGAGCCAATTATTTTCTAAGGCATCTCGTTTCTGGAGATATTTATCTACTTCGGGTAATTGGCCTTGTAGTATCGCTCGATTTAATACCTCTCGTTGATACCAGAATTCCAGAGCCTCGGCGAAATTATTCTCCTCGGGCATCAATTCAGCTGCCATATCTAGCCAAAGCGGTTTAAAAGTTGATAGGCAAGGCGTGGAACTGCCGGTAACCCAGTAAGTACAAGTCGTTTTACTTAAATCCGCAACATAACTACCGGTAGTATGATCACCAATCAAACCACCGCCGTGCATGCAGACACTACGGACTGAGGAACCGCGTAAAGCCCCGGCTTGATCTTGCGGGTGGTGTGAACGCAAAGCGGTCATTAAAACCGCGGCATCAATTTTGCCTTGGGCTTGCGTTAACCAATCTTGGTTGCAAGCACAGCGCTCATGAGCACCGCTGAAACGGGTAATTAGTGGGTTAGTGTAGCAGCGGGCAAAGTGGAAGTCTTGGCTAGATCGGCACCAGCCTTTCGAAATAGCATGCTCTACTAACCTGGGATGGGCGCGGTCGAAATCCGAGCCTAGGCTTAGACTGTTGGAAATCGCTTTAAAATCATGCACCCGAGCCGCGGCCCAGTATTCACCAGCTGTTTCCAGAACCCAGGCCGATTGTTGGTCGGCAATCAGAAAGGAATTATGGTAGAGAAAGCGCCGTCCATAACCGCAATTACCGCCCTGACCGTAGTTTCCCAACAGTTCAA
>JBLNAS010000277.1:0-3998 GCA_050259475.1 Methylocystaceae bacterium | reverse complement strand
AAAGCGATCAGTAATCGTACTGGCATATTCCAAGATGGCAGCATAACTCCAGTCTTTCATATGGCACGAACGATAGCTCAGGCGGTGGAGATTTGGCACCAAAGGAAAGACCAGAACTAGGTAGCCGTCTTTTTATTGACCCCTAAACATCCTGGAAACATAGTAGAGAGCCCCAGGTGTCCATCCTGGGGCTCTTAATTATCTACTACGTAATTTTTTGCGGGAAGACCGTTTCACCGAGTAATTGCCTCCATCGCCATAGTGATCACGGTAATGAATGCACCAGCATTCATCACGATCCATATACATATGTCTGCACCTAGGCATTATCAAACCTCCTTTGACCAATCTAACAATATAATATTTAAAATGGTAAAAAATGGTGATAAAGCTTGCTGTCTTGTTGGTTCAAAGTTATGGCTTTGGATATGAGAAGGTGTCCTAATTATCCTGATAACATTTCAACTATTCTCCCAAAAAGGCCTTGCAGTTGTAAATGCCAATATAGGCTTATTCGATGCCTTCTTTGCCGTAACCGGGACCGTATTTCATAGAATGCAGCATCCCTCCGGTGCTCCAGTTCTCACGGGGGTATTCATCAATAACGATAGTCACCCACTCCGGATTGACCTCCAGGATATTGACCACATCGCGAGTAACAGCAGCGACCAGCTCCTGTTTTTGTTCCTCTGTGCGTCCAATAGCGATTTTGATATTTATAAATGGCATGTTTGAGACCTCCTATATTATAAAGGCACCTGCAACCTAAGAGTAAGAAACCATTCGTAGTTGTGGCCTTCTTCGGTATCATAATGGCATAATGAGAATGTTTAGGAAAGCAGTTTGTTACAGTGCTAACTATATAGGGGGACATTATGGATAACACTGATTCTGAGCAAAAGTTTGCCGATATGGCTCAAAAATACGATAACCACATTCAGACTACAATTCCTTGTTACAATGAGTTTTTCAACCATACTATTAGCTTGATTCAAGCGATCAATAATAGCCCAAGGACCTGGCTGGATACCGGGTGCGGGACTGGTGCCATGGTAGAAAAAGCCATGACGGCTTTCCTCAAGACGGAATTTTTCCTGTGTGATCCATCACCTCATATGCTTCAGCAAGCAAAAAACAAACCAAGCTTAAATAGCCAGACTAGAATCCATATTAGCGATCAACCACTGAATACAAAGGAATTGAGCTTTCCCGATGAAAGTTTCGATGTTATAACTGCTATCCAGTGTCACCACTATATGAAAAGGGATGACCGGCACGCAGCCTTAAATAATTGCCGTCGTCTTTTAAAGGCCGGAGGCATTCTGGTAGTTTTCGAAAACGTCCGGCCTAATACTCAACTGGGGATAGTCACCGGGCTATATCGGTGGAAACGGTTCCAATTAATGGCAGGTAAAACTGAAGAAGAAGCTTCAGTACACAACCAGCGATTCGATACCGAGTATTTCCCGATCACCATTGAACAGCACCTTCATCTGCTGAGGGATGTTGGGTTAACTAGTGTAGAAATGTTGTGGAGTTCTTATATGCAAGCTGGTTTTTATGCCGTGAAGTAGGTACAAGGGGAAAAAGCCACCAGTTTAATGGAGAAGTAAGCATCCAGATTTAGATTAAGGAGAAGATGCTGATGAACCGTGATGTGCTAATGCAAATTAATGAAATCTCCAAAACTTATATCATGGGTGAGGTAAAAGTACCGGCATTGAATCAAACCAGTCTTAATATTTATCAAGGAGAGATCCTGGTTATATTGGGACCGAGCGGATCAGGGAAGAGTACTCTGCTCAATATTATTGGGGGCATGGATCGGTCTGATACGGGTGAAATCATTTTTCGTGGGCACGACCTGTGTAAAGCTGATGATAATAGATTAACCATGTTTCGACGGAATGAGGTTGGTTTTGTCTTTCAGTTCTATAATCTTATATCTGACCTTACTGCCCTTGAAAATGTGGAATTAGCCGCTGAACTGGTAAAAGAGCCGCTCGACGCAGCCGAGATTCTGGCCCAGGTTGGGCTGGGGGAGAGAAAAAACCATTTTCCAGTTCAACTGAGCGGGGGAGAGCAGCAACGTATCTCCATTGCCCGCGGGATCGTAAAAAAGCCGGCTTTATTATTATGTGACGAACCGACGGGAGCCCTGGATTTTGAAACGGGAAGAACTATTTTGCAGCTCTTAAAAGAAGTTAACCAAAAGCTTAATAGTTCTGTCGTTATCGTAACCCATAATACGGCGATCGGGGATATGGCGGATCGAGTAATCCGCATGCGCAGCGGTGCCATCGTCGATATTGCCATAAATGAAATGCCGCTAATGCCAGAAAGGATTGAATGGTAATGAGCGTATTATCACATCGGCTCAAACATCTGATCCGGAGTACCTGGGCGCAGTTTATTGGCTTGGCTGTAGTTATTGCCATTAGTATCGCTCTGAATATTGGCTTTAATACCACGTTGGTTAACTTAAAACATTCCCAGGAGGTTTTTTACTCAGCGAACAACTTTGCTGATCATTATTTCTATGTTACCAGGGCTCCCGAAGCTATTATCAAACAAATTGAGGGGATTAACGGCGTCAGCCGGGTCACCGGGCGGATCCAAAGGGACATTCCGATACTGAAAAATAATGGTGAGCGTGCAACTGTTCGGCTGACCTCCTATCCATTACCACTGGAAAAGGACGTTAACAAGGTTGAGATTAAGCAAGGTCGGTATTTTGAGCAATATGCCGGGGGTGGGTCTTTTGAAGCCATGGTTGATCCGGGATTTTATGCCGCCAATCAACTAAGTCCCGGCAGTATGGTTGACATTATTGCTGATAATCACCAGTATCCGATAAGAATAGTTGGTGCCGCTACTGGGCCTGAATTTGCCTATCCCATGAAAGATGCGGCCAGCATGTTGACCGATTTTAAGACCTTCGGCATCATGATGATTCCACATAACCAGGCCCAGACGATTTTCAATCTCCCTGGACAAATGAACCAAGTGATAGTGCAGTTTATTCCTGGAATTGATGAAGAAAAAACCGTGGCTAGTATTCAAAAAGTACTTAAGCCCTACGGTAATCTAGCGGATTATGCCCGCAAGGATCAGTCCAGTCACGCCGTCCTTAATGCCAAAATAGATGGAATTAAGACGATAGCAGGTTTTCTGCCAACTTTATTCCTGGGAATTGCTGCGGCCGTACAATTCATTTTAATACGAAGAATGGTCAAAGCCCAGCGCGGACAGATTGGCATTTTAAAAGCACTGGGCTATAACAACCTGCAGGCAATGCTCCATTTTAGCAGTTATACCTTGGTGGTGGGCATACTGGGAGCTTTGATCGGTATTGTCGGGGGATCAGGGTTAGCCAGTTTCTTTTTAAACTTATATGCCCAGTATTTTAATCTTCCGATAACTACCGATAGCATTAATCTGGAAGTTATCATTTACAGTATACTTCTAGCGGTGGGGGTATCCTTGCTGGCAGGGTTAACCGCTGCCCGCTCGATTATTAGTATTAACCCGGCTGAATCAATGCGGACGGCAGTTCCGATCAATGCTAATCATTCGTTGCTGGAATCATGGACTTGGCTCTGGTACCGTCTTGATACCTCATGGAAGATGGCCTTTCGAACCATGCGACGTAATCGTTTAAGGGTAATGGTGTTATTACTCGGTGTGGTATCTGCGGTCGCATTACTGATGCTCTCTTTTATCATGAATGACTCGATAAATTACTTAATGAATCATCATTTCACCGAGGAAATTTCCTATGACTATATGCTGCGTTTTGAAAAACCAGTGCCGGATAGTGACCTGAGGGAGATATCCAGTATTGATGGAGTACATCAAGTAGAGGGGTTCTTTGCGGTCCCGGTTAAAATGCACTTCAATGGCAAAAGTACTGATGATCTATTACAAGGGCAGGCCAGATCGAGTACCTTGAAATTACCCATCGCGGAGAATAATCGTTCCTTTATGATACCGGCATA
>JBLNAS010000276.1:0-2670 GCA_050259475.1 Methylocystaceae bacterium | reverse complement strand
ACCCAGATTGCCCTCCACATAATGAAAAGGCTTATGTATATTACCAGCAGAAAAGTTACTGCTGGTCCAGATTTGCCATAAAGCCGAATCCTGTTCGGCATTTTTCCGGCAAGGTTTTAACTGTACTGCCTTGATTATCGGTGGAATAAAGTCTCTCTGCACACTGCTTCCGAGCATAAAATCATTCAAGTGTGCTGTAGTTGGAGGTGGTGAGTGCACGAGTACCCCCGAGGCATCAGTTATATGGTGCAAACAGTTGGCCGGTACGGCAGTAGGAATCTCACTTTTACATGCCATCTGACTACCGGTCACCTGCAACACTCCCCGGGGAAGCCATTCGGTAGTGCCCAAAGATTCGATCTCCATAAAATGGCCACTAATCCCCAATTCCCGTGTGCATAACCCATAGGCGGCGGTATTGGTATATAACAAATCCGCTTGCAGTGATTGTGCGGCATTCAAGTACACACCCCGACTTTTAATTCGGATAAGCCCTTGGGTGTTAATCCTTGAGAGGTCGGGCATATCCACCCTGGCTTGCTGATTTTCACCCAGCGATATTGTCCAAGGGATAGAGCTCCCACCATTCCATTCAGGATGGGCGCGTGATAAAGCTTGAACAGGTGTCTTACCAGCGATCATGCTGGCGACCAAGCTCGCTTTAGTCGCTTCTAAACCAGCATCAGCCGCCTGTTGAGCCTGCTTAATCCGACTATCATAAGCGGTCATCCGTAATTCCAGCAGGGTTAGGCTTACGGCTAAGGTTTCAATAATAGTCAAGCTTAATAAAACCATGAGGGTTAGTAGTAGCACTGACCCCTGGTGAGAGGAAATGCGCCGCCTACCCACTTCACCAGTCTCCATAAACATCAGTACGGGTATGAACTGCCGTGTGTAATAAATAGCTACGATCCCCAGCCAGAGCGGTTAGCTCAATATCTAATAACCCTGGCTGGAGATAGAGCAGATTTAGATCCTTAATAAACATCGCAACCGGTACATTGTTGCTGTCGGTAAGATTATAACGATATAAAGTGTTGTTAAACGGATATAAATAATAATCCACTCGCTTATTACTAGATAGAGTAAGCCGCAAACGCTTACCGATTTGCCCGTCAGCCACCGGCTGGTTATTCTGATCGCAGAGCTGAACCTGCTGGCATTGACGGATATCGCCAGTAATGTGCTCCATAGCCTGGCGCACTGAATAGCGGGCGTCGGTTTCTTCTTGCCCATCACGTATGAACAGATTGCCAAACCAAAAAGCACTCATTAAGCCGGTTACGACTAAGGTGCTTAAAGCCATAGCCATCAACAACTCTATTAGGGTAAAACCCCGATTATTATGTAAGTGCTCGCGCATATATCAGCGGGCGCTTAACAAAGAAGAAGCAATAATACTGCGCCTTCTTCCTCCTTCCTGCCAGAACACTGTGACCTCAACCTGGAACAATGCATCAGCCTCTGTTCTCCGTGTGATGATCACTTGCTCTTCTAACCCCAAGGGGTCGGGAATACTAATTCCTAATTCAGTTAATTCCATAGTACGATTTCGGGTATCATCATCAGTAAAGCAATAAGAATCCGAAGCAGCAACTGGTAAGCTATTTAGCCGAATTGAAGCGGCGCGCAGATGTTCCATAATGGCTAAAGCATGATCAGCAGCCTTCATTTTCCCGCTCGCTTGTCCTAACCATAATTGAGTAGTAGAAAAAACTGCATACAGGGTGACGGTTAACAAACTAAGCAATACAAGCGCTACCAAAACCTCTGCCAGGGTGAATCCAGCTTCTGCTCCCAGATAATCCTCACCCATATCCTTTACCTCAGAACTTATAATTTACTAGCAGATTAAGGTACCAATTCAGCAGTTGCCCGCCGTAAACTCCGCCTACCCAACCACCGATAGCTAAAAAAGGGCCAAAACGAATAGCAGTTCTTCGTTTCGCTCGTCCAGTAATGAGCAACACCACTGCCCATAACCCACCGCTGACACTAGCCACGAACAAGCCGACAACAGCACCCGGCAGACCAGCAAAGGCCCCAATGACTGCCGCCAGCTTGATATCACCACCACCCATACCACCACGGGACAATACTGCAGCAAGTAGTAAAATACCCCCAAATAGAGCTGCTCCCACAAGAGATGATTGTAGCCCAATCGTCCACCAAGCAAAAATTAATCCTGCGACAAAAGCCGGATAAGTAATCCGGTCTGGTATGATGCCATGGTCGATATCAATAAATGCACACGCTATTAGGACACTAGTCAATAACCACCCCGCCAGTGTAGAGAGGGAATACCCATATTGCAGGTAAACCAGTAAAAATGTGATTGCAGTTAAACCTTCAACCATGGGGTAACGCAGAGATATTCTCTCACTACAGTAACGACAGCGACCGCATAGAAAGAGATAACTTACTACTGGTATCAGATCCCATACTCCCAAGCGATGCTCACAATGAAGGCAATGGCTGGGGGGATATGATATGGATCTTCGTTCTGGAAGTCGATAAATAACAACATTTAGGAAAGATCCAACTATAAGTGAAAAAACAACTAATCCGATATACAACACTGTATTTAATAATGCTTCAGAACACACCTTATCTACTTAATTTCCTGTAGCATCATCATCAACTAAAACTGGAGTACCAAAGGTACCAGTT
>JBLNAS010000275.1:0-4481 GCA_050259475.1 Methylocystaceae bacterium | reverse complement strand
TCCTTTATTCCTGATGATTATATCCCTGACCCAGCGATAAAAATTCAGATTTATAAACATGCACTACTGGCAGTCAGCGAAACCGAAGTACAGAATCTGGAGGACGAATTGCAGGATCGCTTCGGCCCCTTGCCGGCCCCAGTACAAAATCTGATTCGGATTACCCGGCTGCGAGCGCAAGCAGCTGATAAACATATCCGCTCGGTAACCACCTTGAAAAATCGGTTAGAAGTGCGGGTAGATGTTAACTTGAATGATATTTGGCGGCCACTACAGGCTTTAGCGGTTAAGCGTAATTTGCGGCTTAAGCGCTTAGGTATGGATGGTTTTGCCCTGGAAGGTAATGTGGCTGATATCAGCCTACTGCAAGCCATGATAGCGGTACTCTAATTATCCCCGGTTAAAAAGGGGAAGCAGCAAATGTAGAGGACTAGGAATCGGCCAACCGTAAACTTGAGCGGTGCCTAAATAAGCGGAAATCGCTAAGAGGCAACAAAAAACCACCAGATCGCGAGTCAGCTTTTTTTGCCATAATTGAGGGGCTTCCATTAGGAACAGAGCAACAATGGCCAAGATTACGAGCAGTAAGTACATCGATCCACCTCTTACAATTAGGATTTAACTTTTATAATGTTGTTAGTCAAACCGGTACGCCTGATTTTGGCCTTTACATCAAACTCAAATTTAACCTGGGGGTAAATCTGTGGCCATTGGTCTTTAACCTGATCCCATAAGTTGGGGTTTTGTTGGCTGATTTCTCGGCCGAAACCAACACAGTCACAGCCGAGCTGTTGGGAGCGGTTTAAATAGGAGCGGGCTTCGTTTTCGATTTTGGTGGCTACCCGTGCTTCCATGGATTTGATTAAAGCTGGGGTCAGCAATTCGTTGGTATCAGGTTCTTCATAAAAATTGCCGTCCTCCTGAATTTTTATCTTAAAGGTGATCTGCCCATTTTTTACTACCGGTTTTATAGAATTAGTAGCACGCAACACTTCAAATAAAACCGGTGAATTATTTATCGGGGACTCAATGGTGAGCAGACCGCCCTGGATACTAGGGTGACGGCGTAGCCAGCGGTAACCTTGCGACTCGCGTTCGGTAAGGTATCCTGCCAGTTTATCGTTCTTAAATACTGCCATACCACTCAAACGTAATTGCTTTTTCTTTTCCTTCTCCACTACTTCGACTGATAAAAGGATAGGGTCAATTCCCGGGGTGGCGAGACAATTGAGATATTCAGCCAGCAGCACTGGGGTGTATATACCGAGGTAGCTATCCTGCAATTTAATCATGTTTACCAGATCAAACATGGGATTCTGGGCTATAGGTGATTCGGCCTGCAGTACTTGCTGGGCTTCGGTATCCTTGGCCACCACCAAAATACCACTCTTACGGATATTGCGATTGCGATCCAGATAGTCATTGATCAGGGGCATACCTTCCCGTGCCATCTTATCTCCTAGCACATAGACGGCAGCATGCGCCCATAGCATAGTGCGGGGAACCGATAGGCTCAGTCTTCGAGATGCGTTAGTGGGGGTATTGTAAGTGGAGGAAAAGGTAAGGAAGGGTTTGGCGGCGGCCCCGCCTCCGCTTTCACCACTGCCGGTCGACTGGGGAGCAATTACCTGAACTGAAAATTTTACCTGCTTGTGGGGGGCTAGGTCATAACCCAAACCAGTCGCTACCGCCGCATTATTGACCTCTACCTGATTCCAGCACCCCCCGGAAAGAGGTAGTAAAAAAAGCGTAAGTATAAAAAGAAGACGGATGGCTAGGGGGCTATGCTTCACTGGGTATCACCGCCTTTTCCCTGGAGGGTGGGAGCATTGGAGGCGGCACCCATCATACCCCGGCGATGGGCGGCAGCTCGCCAGGGACGACGAATCAGGGTATCACTCCAGGAGCTTAGCTGGAGAGGAGCGAAGGGCATAGAATAAGGTATGCCAAAACTCTCTAAGGCAGCTAGATGGATAAGCAGGGTGATGATCCCGAGTGCAATGCCAAAATAGCCTAGCATTGATCCTAAGATGAGCAAAGGAAAGCGAATGAGGCGGATGGCAGTTGCCATGCTATATACCGGAATAACAAAAGAGCAAATACCGGTAAATGCGACCACCACCACCATAGGGGTGGATACCAGCCCCGCCCTGACACCAGCATCTCCTAAAACCAGGGCACCGACGATGGATACCGCTGGTCCGACCGCCTGGGGCAGGCGCACTCCCGCTTCCCGCAGCAGCTCAAAAGACAGTTCCATGAGTAATGCTTCTACCACCAGGGGGAAGGGTACTGCTTGCCGGGCGTTCACAATGGTTACCAGGAGGGCGGTGGGGACCATCTCCTGGTGGAAAGTGATGGTGGACACATAGAGAGCCGGCGCGAGCAGGGAGAGGGTAAAGGCTAGAAAACGTAGAATTCGGAAAAAGCCTGCCGCAGTGAAACGCATGTAGTAGTCTTCACCCACGGTCATGAACATGGACAAAGTAACGGGAACGATCATCACCGTGGGGGTGCCATCGATTATGATAGCTACTCTTCCCTCCATCAAGTTACCCATCACCCGGTCGGGACGTTCGGTGACCATCACCTGCGGGAAGAGTGTCAGTTGCTGATCCTCGATCAGTTCTTCAATATAGGCCGCATCCACTACCGAATCAATTTCTATCGCTTTTAGTCGCCTGAGTACCTCAGCTACCAATTCGGGTTTAACTTTTCCCTCTATATAGGTGATCACCACATCAGTTCGACTGATCCGCCCTATTTGAAAGGCTTCCATTTTGAGATTGGTACTGCGAATACGTCGGCGTAAAAGTGCTGTATTAAAACGCAGGGTTTCACAAAAACCCTCCTTAGGGCCGTGGATGACGCCCTCATTAGGAGGGATGTTGACGCCCCGCCCCATCCAACTACGAGTACCAGCCATAAGAGCTTTCGAGGAGTGGTCGAACAGGACTACGGTATCTCCCGAACTAATGTGTAAACATACCTCATCGAAAGTAGTGAGTTCTTTTAGTTCCCCAGAGGATAATAAACCCGTTTTGATCTGATCGAAGCTCAGGGAAGGCTGATGCCCCTTTTCCCCCATCATATTAAGTTCAGAAACCAAGGGCTTGATTATGGTTTGTTCGACCTCGGGTTTGGCAATCAGACCATCGAAGTATAGTACCGCTCCCCTTGTAACTTCTTGCCGGCCATATTCGAACTCCCGCAGCACGAAATCGGAGCAACGCTCATACAGGCTTTTAAGAATAGCCAAGTTATCATCCAGGCGGGGAAGTAGTTCTCGCTGCCGCAGCTGCTGTTCATCGACTGGCTTCTCTTTACGCTGGTTCAAATAACGCACCATGTGCTCCTCCTTGGTCTTTAAGAGCTGCTTTTAGCTGAGGTAGTCTTGAGCTTGATCTGGCCCCGGATAAGACCGATCACCCAAGTAAGTAAAGGAATAATCACCATAAAAATCATTATTAACGGATACATTACCTTTAACTGAAGATCTTTTACCTCCACGGAATTGCTGCCCAAGCCGACAGCCATTATACCAACTATCATTACCGTGGCCGGAGCCAATGGCCGGTAATCAGAGAGGCGGAACATCTGCTGTAGAATGTAAATAAAGCCAAACCAGAGGATGAAAATTCCAAAGAAAACCCCCACAAACCAGGTGGCGATAAAAAGGGCATCCAGGTTACGCACGAAGCTGCCGATTTGAAGCCGCCGTACCATATCAAAGATAGGGTAGGCATCGTTGGCGATTAAATTACCGATGACTCCCATGGTCACCATAAAAGTAATCGCTAAAAAGAAAGCGATGAGGATAAGGGCATGGCGGGCAGTCCTTCCCGGATTGCTTTTATCGATAAGGAAATGACCCAGAATCAAAGTTATGCCGGTTACCGCATAAAATCGGGAAAAGAACAGGACAGCAGTAGCCAGGGTCAGCGGCTTGGTGTGGTAAAGTGGCAGCAGGTTGCTGAAATCGGTCTTGAGAAGAGCCATGATAATTAGAAATATCTCCAACCCCACCACGAGGCCAAAGATAATCTCCAGGGCGCGAATAGTGGTGGTTAGCCCCCGCTTCAGTCCGTACATGGCAACAATTAGGATACCGGCCAACAGTACGGAGATTGGCTGCATCGGGTTGATGACTGAAAGCTGAAAATCAAGGAAAAGTCTAACCCATAACGAAACCCAGACCAGGAAGTAGCAAGCATAAAAAAAGCTTAGTAGCCAGCCGATTATCCTGCCCCAGTAATATTCCAGCATAAGGGGCAGGGGATAGGGACTGTTCGTGATCAGGGACTGATAAATCAGGGTGTACAAGAGGCCAGGGATCAAAGCTAAAATCGGTACATACCAGGCGGAGGTATGGACGCGGTCGAAAGTCGGTCCCGGAGCTACTAAAAATGCAATAGTAGTGGACAATAGAACTAATATAATAAGAAGCTCGAAACCGGTTAAGGAAAAGACTTCTGGCTTAC
>JBLNAS010000274.1:0-7221 GCA_050259475.1 Methylocystaceae bacterium | reverse complement strand
CACCGATCATGCTCCCCATGATTTAGAGGTTAAACATTGTGAGTTTGCGCAGGCGGCTAATGGCATTTCTGGTCTGGAAACTGCAGTGGCGGTGGTGCTAGACCGGCTGGTGAAAAAGTGTATATTAAGCTGGGGACGATTGGTAGAGTTGATGTCAACTAATCCAGCCCGCATTATTGGCATTACACCACCGGCATTAACTGTGGGCAGTGCAGCGGATATAACCATAATTGACCCGGAGATGACCAAGTTGGTTGATGCCAGCAACTTCTTTTCCAAAGGTAAAAACAACCCTTATCAGGGTATTGAACTAACGGGTTGGCCGGTAGCTACTTTGGTTAATGGCCGCCTAGTATATCAACAAGGGCAGTTGTAGTAATTGATAACGCCAGCAATGAGCTAAGGAGTTGAAATCTATGCAAGGTTATCTGGTTCTGGAAAATGGACGGGTTTTTACCGGCAACCTGACTGGCCCGACGAGTGAGGTGGAGGGGGAGGTAGTCTTCTCGACTGGTCTCACTGGTTATCAGGAATTATTCTCTGATCCATCCTTTGCCGGGCAAATTGTGGTTATGACTTACCCAGTGGTTGGTAATTACGGGTTCAATCAGGCCAATTTTGTGTCCCAAGGACCGCAACTCAGTGGGTTGGTTATCCGTGAGGCCTGTGAAAGCCCCAGCCATTATTTGAATGAATGGGATTTTGCTGACTTTCTTGAGCGTTTCCCTTTTCCCGTGCTAACAGGGGTGGATACTCGGGCATTGACCCGTATTCTGCGACAGCACGGTACGATGGGTGGAGTGCTTACTAATAATCTTGATCATATGGAGCTATTAGTGGCTCGGGCGCAAGCCGCTCCAGCTATTCTCACGGCTAACCTGGTAGAAAAGGTAAGCCGCCGCCAATCACAAGTATATGGTGCGGGTAATAGGAAAAAGGTAGCCTTTTTAGACTACGGTGCCAAGCAAGGCATCATCGACGCACTAGTAAAGCGGGGATGTGAAGTAACCGCTCTGCCTGCCACCAGTACGGCAGCTGAGATTTTAGCCGTTGGTGCTGATGGGATTTTTCTTTCTAATGGGCCGGGTGACCCCAAAGCCTGTGATTATGCGGTGGAAGCTATTCGAGGAGTGCTAGGTAAAGCACCCCTTTTTGGCATCTGTTTGGGTCATCAACTTCTCGGGTTAGCCCTGGGAGCGGACACCTACAAATTACCCTTTGGCCACCGGGGAGTGAATCAGCCGGTTAAGGATTTGCAAACCGGCCGCGCTTACATTACCTCGCAAAACCATGGCTATGCCATCAATCCCGATACCTTACCAGCCGAGGTTGAGGTATCATTTATCAATCTCAATGATCTCACGGTGGAAGGTCTGCGCCACAGAGAGTTACCGGTGGCTTCAGTGCAGTTTCACCCCGAAGGTTTTCCTGGCTTCACTGATACTGGCTATTTGTTTGATGAGTTTGTTGCCCATATCTAAGGAGGAAGAGCTATGCCCCTAATCAAAGAATTACACAAAGTTATGGTAATCGGATCTGGCCCCATCATCATCGGACAGGCCGCTGAATTTGATTATGCCGGTACCCAAGCCTGCCAGGCGCTTAAAGAGGAGGGCTTGGAGGTAGTACTTATTAATAGTAATCCCGCGACAATTATGACTGACGCCAATATGGCGGATCGGGTATATATAGAACCGTTGACTCCAGATTTTGTTAGACAAATTCTAATCAAGGAAAAGCCTGATGGTCTAATCGCTACCCTGGGGGGACAAGTCGGTCTCAACCTAGCTTTGAATTTGGCCCGTTCTGGAGTACTAGAGGAAACCGGGGTTCCCTTGTTGGGCACCTCCTTGCAAGCCATTATGAAAGCCGAAGATCGTGATCTTTTTCGGGAGACCATGCGGCAAATAAACCAGCCGGTACCGCAATCGGTGGTGGTAGAAGATGTGGAAGCAGCAGTTGTCTTTGCTGATGAAATTGGTTATCCCGTTATCGTGCGCCCGGCCTATACTCTTGGTGGTACTGGGGGTGGAGTAGTATATAACCGGGAGCAGTTGCTAGTACAGGCTAACCAGGGATTAAAGATGAGTATCATTCATCAGATTTTAGTTGAACAAAGTGTTGCCGGCTACAAGGAAATCGAGTTTGAGGTATTGCGGGATGCTAACAATAACTGTATTACCATTTGTTCGATGGAAAACCTGGATCCAGTAGGCATTCACACTGGAGACAGTATTGTCATAGCTCCAGCTCAGACTTTAGATAATACCGAGTATGAGATGCTGCGGACCGCATCGCTTGATATTATTCGGGCTTTGGGTATCGCTGGCGGATGTAATGTGCAATACGCCCTTGATCCCAGTAGTCGACAGTATTATGTCATTGAGGTTAACCCGCGCGTCAGTCGTTCAAGCGCGCTGGCATCCAAAGCTACCGGTTATCCCATCGCTCGGGTCGCTACCAAGATAGCCATTGGTTATAGCTTGGATGAAATTCGTAATGAGGTAACGGGTACCACTAGTGCTTGCTTTGAGCCGACCATGGATTATGTGGTTATTAAGGTTCCGCGTTGGCCTTTTGACAAATTTACGCATGGTGATCGCCAGCTAGGTACGCAGATGAAAGCTACCGGTGAGGTGATGGCTATCGATCGCAACATCGAGGCGGCTATTTTAAAAGCTTTCCGCTCTTTAGAGCTGGGTGTGGCCGGACTGCGGCTACCAGAATGCAAACAATTGACTGATCAAGAGCTGGAATACCGGATCCAGTTTGTGGATGATGAAAGATTTTACCTGATTAGTGAGGCCATTGAACGTGGGGTGACGATTGAGGAAATCTTTGCTCTAACCAAGATTGATCGCTTTTTCCTACGCAAACTAGAAAATATCGTGTTGATGGGTCGCCGTTTAGCACGTAATCCACTGACAGCTGAGCTGATGCGGGAAGCCAAGCGTATGGGTTTTAGTGATGTAGAAATTGCTCACCTTACGCGGCAGAGCGAATCCGAGGTCCGCCGTCAGCGCAAAGACTATGGCATTATACCGACATATAAGATAGTCGATACTTGTGCAGCTGAAATCGAGGCCACCACGCCCTATTTCTACTCATGTTATGAGGACGAGAATGAGGCGGTGGATGATACCGAGGCTCGGAAAGTATTGGTAATTGGAGCTGGCCCGATCCGAATCGGACAGGGTGTCGAGTTCGACTATTGTTCAGTGCACTGTGTTTGGGCTTTGCGGGAGGCTGGGATCAAGGCTATCATTGTTAATAACAATCCCGAGACCGTCTCGACTGACTTTGATACTTCTGACCGTCTCTACTTTGAGCCGCTACTGTTTGAAGATGTAATGAACATCATTGAACAAGAGCAACCCGAAGGGATTATTGTTCAGTTTGGTGGTCAGACTGCCATCAATTTAGCCGGGCCATTAGCCGAAGCTGGCGTTCCGATTATGGGCACCTCAGTAGATGATATTGACCGGGCGGAGGATCGTGACCGCTTCGATCTCTTAGTTGAAACCTTGGGTATTCCCCGTCCACGTGGCCGTTCGGTATATTCCACCCGGGCCGCCCTGGAAGCGGCTGGAGCTATTGGTTATCCGGTACTGGTGCGCCCTTCTTATGTATTAGGCGGGCGGGCGATGGAAATCGTCTATAATGAGGATGAATTACAGGTCTATATGAAGACGGCGGTAAAAGTATCGAAACAACATCCGGTACTGGTAGATAAATACCTGATGGGTAATGAATTAGAGGTTGATGCTATTTCTGATGGTACTGGAGTTTTAATTCCGGGCATCATGGAGCATGTGGAGCGAGCAGGAGTACATTCTGGTGATTCAATTGCCGTTTATCCGCCGCTGCATCTTAAACCACATATTCAAGATAAAATTGTAGATTATACGATGAAATTAGCCAGGGCACTTAAAGTTAAAGGTATCATTAATATTCAGTTTGTGGAGTTTGAGGATGAGCTTTATGTGATAGAGGTTAATCCTCGTTCGAGTCGCACAGTTCCTTTTATGAGCAAAGTTACTGGGGTGCCGATGATCCAGCTGGCAACGGAAATTATCCTCGGTAAGAGCTTAGCTGACCTCGGATATCAGAGTGGTCTGCATCGGAAGCCCAATTACTATACGGTCAAGGTACCAGTTTTCTCTTTTGCCAAATTAGGGTTGGTTGATATTTCTCTGGGACCGGAGATGAAATCTACCGGAGAAGTTATGGGGGTGGACCCTTCCTATGAAAAGGCCTTATTAAAAGGCTTTATCGCGGCTGGCTTTAATATACCCCGTTCGGGTTCCATCCTTGCCACCATAGGTGACAAGGATAAAGAAGAAGCGCTGCCTATACTGCGAGGGTTTATCGATCTCGGTTTCTCTCTGGTAGCAACTGCTGGTACGGCCGACTATCTTAGCCACCATGGTATTGCTGCTCAGCAAGTTAATAAACTAAGCGAGGGCCCCCCAACGGTGGTTGACCTCATTCGCCAGGATCAGGTTTGTATGGTGGTTAACACGCTAAATAAAGGGAGAAAGCCCGAAAGTGATGGCTTTAAGATAAGGCGGGCAGCCGTGGAAATGGGAGTTCCCTGCTTGACGTCACTAGATACCACCCGCGTGATGCTGGAGGTTATGCATTCAATAACTCAGGGTGATGAATTTGAAATGGTGCCTCTGCAGGAATATCTGCAAATCGGGATTGATAAATAGGTTAGGGTTAATCCGCTGAACGGGAGGGGAACGACTTGTCTAGTCCAATAACATCTGGTTTGATCATTAAGCACCGAAAAATTAGGGATGAGTACTATGAGATGGAGTTTATAGCTCCCGAATTAGCGCGCCAAGCTGAACCGGGGCAGTTTCTCCATCTCAAGGTTGGAGATAACCATGACCCCTTGCTAAGACGACCGATCTCAATTGCTGATGTAGATAAAGCCCAGGGCACTATTACGCTGCTTTATCGGGTGGTAGGCCGAGGCACTGAGCTGCTGAGCCGATTACCAGTGGAAGCCCGCATTGATTTGATGGGGCCACTGGGAAATGGCTTCACTACCGATGATAGTAGGAAAAGTGTATTGGTGGTGGGTGGCGGCATTGGAGTGGCACCCCTGGTTTATCTCACCCGGGTGCTGATCAGCCAAGGGGTCTATGTACAGGCTCTTTTGGGGGCAGCTAACTCCCACCATTTGCTGGGACGCAATCGCCTGCAGCTTCTTGGTGCTCAAGTTAGTTGTAGTACTGATGACGGCAGCCTAGGACTTCAAGGCCGGGTAACTGACCTGTTAGATGAAGTTCTGACCCAAAGAAGGTTTGATTATTATTACGCCTGTGGACCCATGGCTATGCTGCAAACTCTGCAGCAGATAGGTGAGACCGAAAATATAGCCGGGGAACTTTCGCTAGAAGCCCATATGGCTTGCGGAATCGGTGCCTGTCTGGGGTGTGCCCATCCGGTAAAACGACTAGGTACTACCTACGCCAAGGTCTGTGTTGATGGCCCGGTATTTTCCGCTCGGGAGGTGGTTTTTGATGCCTAGTAGGAACCGTCAGCCCGACTTGCAGGTTAATCTGGGTAGGATCAAGTTGAAAAACCCGGTCACCGTAGCCTCGGGAACATTTGGTTATGGCCGTGAATATTTGCCCTATTGCGATGTGGCTGCCCTAGGTGCGGTAATAGTCAAGGGGACCACTTTAGAACCGCGAGCAGGTAACCCCCCGCCTCGGATCACTGAGACGCCAGCTGGCATGTTGAATGCTATTGGTCTGGAAAACCCTGGGGTCGAGGCGTTTATCCAGGATCACTTGCCCAAGCTGATGCTAATGGAGGCCACCACCATTGCCAATATCGCCGGTAATACCATCGAGGAATATGCGGCAATGGCTAAGCGTCTCGAACAGGTAGCCGATCAACTACTGGCGATTGAGCTTAACATTTCCTGTCCGAATGTCAAACAGGGAGGTATGGCTTTTGGTACCGATCCGGTTATGGTGAGGGAAGTGACCAGTGCGGTTACCTCTAATACCAGTCTACCGGTAATCGTCAAGTTATCACCGAATGTCACTGATATAGTGGCCATGGCTCGGGCTGCCAGTGAAGGTGGTGCTGAGGCGGTAGCTCTAATTAATACCCTGCTGGGCATGGCTATTGACATTAAACGGCGGCGTCCGGTATTAGCTAATACTTTTGGCGGTTTATCGGGTCCGGCCATCAAGCCGGTAGCTTTACGTATGGTTTACCAGGTTGCCCGTGAAACGGGTATTCCGATTATGGGTGAGGGCGGTATCATGAATTATCGCGATGTTCTGGAATTTATTATGGCGGGAGCCAGCTGTATTTCGGTCGGCACTGCCAATTTTATTAACCCGGGAGTAACCGGACAAATACTACAAGATTTGTTTACTTGGATGGAAAATGAAAAGGTTCATTCCCTCAGTGAAATTAAAGGTTGTGCCGTAGGTTAACATTGGGGGCAGGCTCTAATAAGTTAACTTACCAGAAAGGATGGGTGTTATGAGGGGCAAAGATAGAATTACGGTAGCACTTGATGTCGATACCCGAGAGCAAGCGTTGGCATTAGCCAGTCAACTCAAGGACGAGGTCGGAGTCTTCAAAATTGGCATGCAGCTGTTTAACAGTGCGGGCCCGGCTTTGGTGCAAGAGATTGCTGCCTTGGGAAGGCCGGTGTTCGTGGATCTAAAATTCCATGATATACCGAATACCGTGGCGGCTGCTGGCAGGGTTATAACCCGTTTAGGAGCTTCGATCTTTAATGTTCATGCGGCCGGGGGACGGGAAATGATGCGGCAGGTTAGACAAGCTGTTGATGAAGAAGCTGATCGCTTGCAGCAGACAAGGCCGCTTATTTTAGCGGTGACGGTTTTGACTAGTATTGATCAGCAGGCGGTTAATAGTGATCTGCAGGTTCAATTGCCAGTGGCTGAATTAGTGGTAAAATGGGCACAAATGGCTCAGGAAGCGGGCATGGATGGAGTAGTGGCTTCACCAAGGGAAATAACTGCGATTAGAACTGCTTGTGGAGAAGGTTTTATCATCCTGACCCCAGGAGTTCGGCCGACTTGGTCGGAAACGAATGATCAAAAACGAGTGATGACTCCCCGGGAAGCCTACCAGGCAGGAGCAGATTATTTGGTGGTTGGACGACCGATTACTTCGGCGCCAGATCCGGTGGAAGCAGCTCGACGTATAGCAGAAGAA
>JBLNAS010000273.1:0-3533 GCA_050259475.1 Methylocystaceae bacterium | reverse complement strand
GGAGCTGGTTCCAGCGAGCTGGGATGAGGCATTAGATTTGGTGGCGGGGCGATTTGCTAGCTTGCGTGACCAATTTGGTGGTGACAGTTTGGCATGTCTTACTTCAGCTCGTTGTACCAATGAGGAAAACTATCTACTCAGCCGCTTGACCCGGACCGCATTTTTTACTAATAACATTGATCACTGTGCGCGGCTTTGACATAGTGCCACGGTTGCCGGTCTGGCAACGGTTTTGGGCAGTGGAGCGATGACTAATTCCATCGGTGATATCAAAGCCGCAGATATGGTACTGATTATTGGGTCGAATACTACCGAGACCCATCCGATTATCAGCTTAGAGGTTCGCAAAGCTTTAAAGCGGGGAGCAAAACTAGCCGTAATAGATCCCCGGCATACCGAGGTGGCTAAACTAGGGGACTGGCATCTCCAGCTTACTCCCGGTACTAATATTGCATTGCTTAATGCCCTGGCCCATGTAATAATTCGTGATCAACTTTATAATGAGGATTTCGTTAAACAGCGTACTGAGGGATTCAGTGAACTTAAGAACGGGGTGATGAAATATACCCCGGATTATGCTGCCAGCATTACTGGAGTACCGGCGGCACTGATCGAGCAAACAGCGCGGGCTTATGCGCAGGCGGAGCGAGCTACCATTTTATACTGCATGGGCATCACCCAACACAACACCGGTACCCACAATGTAATGGCGGTAGCTAACCTGGCTCTATTATGCGGTCATATTGGCCGTCCAGGTACCGGGATTAATCCCTTAAGGGGACAGAATAACGTTCAGGGAGCCTGTGATATGGGTGGCTTGCCCAATGTTTATACTGGCTATCAGAAGATTGATGACCCCCAAGTACGGGAAAATTTTGCTAACGCTTGGCGACATCAATTGCCGGAGAAGCCAGGAATGGTAATGGGCACTATGTTTGAAGCTGCTGCTCATGGTCAAGTTAAAGCCATGTATATAGTGGGGGAAAACCCCGTGCTTAGTGACCCGGATAGTCACCATGTGGAAACTGCACTCCAAGAGCTCGATTTTTTGGTAGTGCAAGACATTTTCTTGACCGAAACCGCTCGTTTAGCCGATGTGGTTTTACCCGGAGCTTCTTTTGCTGAAAAGGATGGCACCTTTTCTAATACCGAACGCCGGGTGCAACTTATACGTCAAGCTATCAAACCGGTGGGTGATGCACGAGCTGATTGGTGGATTATTGCTGAAATTGGTCGGCGTATGGGTGTGGGGATGGATTATGCCGACCCCGAGGCAGTATTCAATGAATTACGCCAGTTGACCCCTAGTTATGCCGGGATAACCTACCAGCGTCTGCAAGCTGGAGGTTTGCAATGGCCTTGTCCGTCGGAGAACCATCCTGGCACCCCGATCTTGCATACTACCAGTTTTAGTAGGGGCAAGGGTTTATTGATAGCGGTGGAGCAGGTTGATCCGTTTGAAACTCGTGATCGTGATTATCCCTTGCTCTTAACTACTGGTCGCCGCTTAAAGCATTATCATACGGGTACTATGACCCGACGAGCAGCAGCTTTGAATCAGGGTAGGTCCGAGGATTACCTGGAAATTAACCCGGTTGATGCGAGACAGCTGGCGATAGTTGATGATAATCTAGTGTTAGTAAAATCACGCCGAGGTGAAGTAAAAATCAAGGCGCGAGTAACTGACATGGTGCCTACGGGCACCGTATTTACTTCGTTCCACTTCTGGGAGAGTGCTATTAATCGGCTTACCGTGCCGCAGACAGATGCTCTTTCTGGTACACCCCAGCTTAAGGTGTGTGCGGTTCGGGTGGAAAAGTTGTAGTTTAGGGGGGCAATATAAATGCGTATATTAGTGGCGGGAGCCGGTGCGGTAGGGGGATACTTCGGTGGCCGCTTGGTGGAGAAGGGTGAAGATGTAACCTTTTTGTTGCGGCCAGCTCGGAAGCAGCAGTTGGAGACTAATGGCCTGATAATTAAAAGCGAGCATGGTGACTATCATAGCCCGATAAAGACTATTGGCCGAGACGATAGCTGTGAAGCCTTTGATTTAATTATTATTGCCGCCAAGGCATATCAACTAAAAGACCTGATGGATGATTTAGAGGGTATGGTTGGGCCCCAAAGTAAGATTTTGCCGCTTTTAAATGGCTATGCGCATTATGAACTAATGCAGCAGCGTTGGGGTCAGGATAAAGTGTTAGGCGGTCTCTGTTTTATTGAGAGTACCCTGGGATCGGATGGCGAGATTAGGCAGACCAGTCCCCAACATCGAATTACCTTTGGTGCCTTGACCGCTAATGGAGAGCGTGAACAAGCAATTGCGAATCATTTGCGGGGCGCCAATTTTGATTTGGTATTAAGTGATAATGTATTGCAGGAAATCTGGATGAAATACACCTACATTACCTGCTTGGCCGGTATAACTTCATTGATGCGCTCCCCGCTGGGAGCAATTCGCGAAAATGAGTGGGGGTGGCAGGTTTATCAGCGGCTAGCTACCGAGGTGACAACTATTGCCGTGGCGGCTGGTTTCCCAGTTGATGAAACCACCAAACAGCAGCTATTACAGTTAGCCCTAAATAACCATGCCGGGCTTAAATCTTCGATGCAACGGGATATGGAAAAAGGATTGGCGGTCGAGGCCGACCACCTGCCGGGGTATCTTCTACAACTAGCCGTCCGTCAGGGCAGCGATCCGATTGCCGATTACCCGGTGCTATCTACCGTCTATGCTAACCTTAAAATTTACGAAACCAGTAAGTAAGCCCTAAAATATGCCGGGTTATGTACGGATCTTTATAAGAAGCCGCTGTTCATTAATGAATAGCGGCTCTTTTAGGTTCTAGAACTATTTGTCTGATAAAAAGGGGACTATTTTCTCGCCAATAACCGTAACTTCTGGTTAAACTGTATTTAGCGTTAAAGTTAATTAGCTGGGAGGTAGTTCTTTTGTCACTTATCGAAGCAATTATTATGGGCCTGGTACAGGGGCTGGGGGAATTCTTGCCCATCTCCAGTTCGGCACATCTAATTTTAGTCCCCTGGTTATTTAAATGGACTGACCCAGGTTTAATCTTTGACATCGGACTACATTTGGGTACTTTGATAGCAGTCTTGGTATTCTTTTGGCAAGACTGGATAAAGTTGTTGAAAGGTGCCTTCGGAGGTACCCGTTCCACCGAGGGGCGGTTGTTCTGGTATCTCGTATTAGCCACAATTCCTGGTGTTTTAATCGGCTTTATGCTAGAAAGCAAAGCGGAAACAGTTTTTCGATCCCCGGTACTGATCGCAATTATGCTGATCATTATGGGGGTCCTACTTTACTGGGCTGATCAGCGAGGGAAGAAGCGCGTAGATTTAGAAAACATTAAATTAAGTTCTGCCCTGACTATTGGTTTTTCGCAAGCACTGGCTATTATTCCTGGAGTATCACGCTCCGGGATAACGATGACCACGGCTTTGCTTTTAGGCCTAAAAAGGGAAGAGGCCGCGCGCTTCTCCTTTTTACTTTCTACCCCGATTATCTTTGG
>JBLNAS010000272.1:0-3483 GCA_050259475.1 Methylocystaceae bacterium | reverse complement strand
TAACCTGCACCTACCTTCGACCTCACTAATCTGTTTAGAGAACACTCATAACCGTGGTGGTGGTACGATAATTAGCCCCGAACAGATGCAGGAAATTTATGAACTGGCCTCAAGCTATGAGCTAGCTGTTCACTTGGATGGCGCCAGACTTTTTAATGCCGCGGTAGCTAGTGGATTGCCGGTAACCTCTTTTTCCCGCTATGCCGACACCGTAAATGTTTGTCTGTCTAAGGGCTTGAGTGCGCCGGTAGGTTCAGTACTAACCGGTAGCCATGACTTCATTGGGCGGGCCAGACGTCAACGCAAGTTAGTTGGTGGCGGTATGCGTCAAGCTGGGATTTTAGCAGCCGCTGGTATCCTAGCACTGCAAACCATGGTTGACCGTTTGGCTGACGATCATAAGCACGCTTACCAGCTCGCTGAGGGGCTAATTAAACTGCCTGGAATTGATCTGGACATGGACCGGGTTCAAACTAATATGGTGGCTTTTTCAATCAATAATTCAGGACTGACAACTGATGACTTCCTGGCGGGCATTAAAAGCCAAGGGGTCTTGGCTAGCAGCGTGGGACCTGGCCGTATTCGAATGGTAGTTAATCGTCATATTACTGCCAACGACGTCACTCAAACCTTGCAAGCAGTTAGTGAGACTTTAGCCAGCTAGAGTTTACCTTTCATATTTAAGGGATAAAACCGAATACAAAAACCCCCTCGCCGGCTAGATTTGAACTGAACCAGTTGGGTTCTGTTCAATCGCCTACGAGGGGGTTTTTTTACCTTATTAGAGCTACTAGAGTTTTGTGTTTTTAAAGGCGTCTGGGACTACCTTATAACCCTTACTCTGAATAGCACCGTAGATTACACCAATCGCTAACCAGATGAAGCCCACGACCTTAGTCATCGGGTCAAAGCCAAACCAAACAAAGCCAATTACAAATATGCCCAGCCAAGGGAGAATCAAATAGCGGAAGTAGTTGTGGTTCTTTTCCCTAACAAAGAAGAACCAGAAAACCGTAAAGTTAAGCACTACAAAGGAGGTCAGCGCCCCAAAGTTTACAAACTTGGCTAGAACATCAATCTTCAGTGAAGTAACCAGTAACACTAAAATTGAGAAACCGGCGACAAACAAAGTAGCCATATAAGGTGTCTTATATTTCGGATGGATCTTACCAAAAATAGCTGGCATGGCTTTATCACGGGACATACTGTAAAGCACCCGCGACATACCCGCCTGAGCTGCTAGTGTGTTAGCTATGCCGACGGCAATGATATTTACTACCGTGAGCAGGGTCTTAAACCATTCTCCGGCAGCTATTCCCGCGATTTCAAAGAATGCGGTATCCGGATTCAGGGTAGTGGCATCGGGAACCACGATTGCCGCCACGTAAGTCTGAACGATGAAAATTGTACCCATCAAGAACAAGGCGGTGATGGTGGCACGACCGATCATTTTCTGAGCGTTATTAGTTTCTTCGGCCAGAGTACTGATAGCATCAAACCCGAGAAAACTCAAAACTGCAATTGAGGTAGCAGTAGCAAGAAATGCCGGATTTATCTTGCCCGGTTGGAAGAAAGGTGCGAGGGTAAAGCCACCGGCACCGCCGCCTTGAACGACAAAGTAGATACCGGCTACTATAAATATCGCTAACGCTGCTAGTTCAATGATTAGCATAATCATGTTAGCTTTAGCGGTAAATTCAATACCTCTTATATTGATTACCGTATTAATAGCTATAAATAGCAAAACCCAAATCCAGGGCGAAGTACCGGTCACAATACTCGATAGCCATATACCCGCCATGGAATATAAAAGCGCTGGCGTAAGGATATAGTCCATCATAATTACCCAACCCGCCAAGAAGCCGATATGCGGATTTATACCATGTTGCACATAAGCATAAACGGAACCAGAGATAGGAAACCGTTCGCTCATCCGAGCATAACTGAGAGCAGTGAAAATCATCGCAAAAACGCCCACCAGATAAACTAACGGCACCATGCCATAAGCATCCTTGGCCACAAAGCCGTAAATACCCATTGGGGCTATAGGAACCATGAAAATCATGCCATAAATTAATACATCGCGGAAAGGTAAGGACCGCTTTAATTCTTGCTCATAACCAAATTTCTCAAGATTATCAGACAAACTTGCCACATCCTTTTTTTCTTATTGTCAATAAAACTACTACTATGCTTTAATAAGTGGCTTCCCAACTATCTTAGGTACTCCGAAGCGAATGATGATGTCGACATCACACGGCTTGCAGCCCTGACAGATTTCAGCATCACCCTGCACCGACATATACAGGTAGGCATCGGTATCATCCCAACCATAAGCGCGAGTAATAAGTTGCTGCATCGCCCGGCAGGCATTGACCAAGGCTTCATTATATTCCATAGCACAAGCGATGGCATACCACCGATCCTCAGTCTCCAGCACCGGCCAATTGAGGCTGACACCTTTAATTACGCTGAGTTTGACTGTTACATGACCAGCGATCTCGATACCTGTGCCACAGATTTCTCCATCCCCCATGGTAGCGTGCAAGTCTCCGAGTTGGAACATAGCCCCCGCAACCTGCACCGGGAAAAAGATCCTTGTGCCCTCGACGATCAAATGATTATCCATGTTGCCGCCGTGGGCCCCCGGGAAGCCGCAGGGATAACTCCCTTGTGCTGGAGCTACACCGATAACTCCAATCATCGGATTAATCGGAAATTGTAGATCATTGAAGGTAGCCATGCCCTCATGGATAGGGATTACCTTGGTTCGAGTCTCCTGGTATTCATGCAGCGGGCCAGTATGCGGAAGGGTAGTGATAACTCCTTGATCATCCACCTCTACCTTAACGATGTCGACCACCAGCACATCCCCTGCTTCTACTCCCTCGACGTATACTGGGCCGGTAGCCGGATTAACATGATCATAATCAATATTTGTAACCAAATCCTCTGAGCGTTTAATCTGATTACTGAAACAATCCAGGGTGCGAAATACAACCTCCTCTCCAAGATTAACCCTGTCTACCGCCTCATTGGCAGCCGTAAACTTGTAGACATACTTTTCGATCATTAGGTTCTGCACCTCCAAATAACATTTTGTTCCATTAATTTATGACATTTTCTACTTACTAATAGACGTATTGTGGAAATATTATATCAATAATGATATAAATATGAAACATGATGACGATGTTAAAATTATACAATTTAATAGCGGTTACAAAACCAACCTTATAGTGGATAGTAATTACGACACAACAAGGTTACAACCGTGATCATAATGGTTTTGTGACTATGAACTCAGATCGGACCTTAAAAATGATATATTTATTAAAAAGCTTGGAAAATGCCCATCACATTATTAAGAGGTTGGGATAACAATTAACGTCAGGAGGCGGGGAATATATTAACATCATCAGGGCTTGGGTTCGCCCTAGTTATATTATTGGTGCTAGCAATGGTATATTTCACCTGGGTACG
>JBLNAS010000271.1:0-6582 GCA_050259475.1 Methylocystaceae bacterium | reverse complement strand
TTTCCATCAGCTCGGCTAACTGATCACTGGCCAAAGCTTTGGTTGGAAAGAGATAAAGGGCGCGGGTAGATTCATCTTTAACTATAGCATCCAAAACTGGCAGGTTATAACACAGTGTCTTACCCGAAGCCGTTGGGGTCACCACCACCGAGTGCTGTCCTTGACTAATCCGCCGATAAGCTTCCTCTTGATGGGAGTAAAGACGATCAATCCCTCGGGCAGCTAGAACCCGTACCAGATCTGGTGAACAGTCTGCTGGTAGGGGAGCATAACGAGCTGAACGTTCAGCAAGCAGTTCATGGTGAACTATACCCGCCTGAAACCGGGGGTCGATCATAAAATTATTAATTGCACTGCCCAGCAACATAGTTATTCTCCCCCTTCACAACTATCATGACATACCAATCCCCCCACCTGAGTATCTTAGAAGCAGAAACCTACAAAGGAGGATTGAAAGATGTTTCTGAAAAAAAGAAATGTGCTTATCCTAAGTGTGTTATTAATATTGGGACTGGCCGTAGGCTTAAGCCTGTCCTTTACCCGTCCCGGTGAAGCCAAAGTTACCACTGGGCCGGGCAAATACTTTCCCCTAACCAAAGACAGCTACTGGATCTACCAAGGCATCGGTAATGAATTTGCTTCGTTTCAACGCACCGTAGTTTATGCCAGCGGTAATCGGGGGCAAATCGAAGAAGCCGGGGGTGATATCTCCGGTTCAATTTACCAATCTACCCCCTGTAGCGTTACCCGCATCTACTTCTCACCCGAACAATATCAGCGCAAAAACCTGCTTAATGTTGCGCCTAATGATAATACCATTATCATCAACACTCCACTCAGCAAGGGCACGGTCTGGCATACCAGTGATGGTAACCGTACCATCACCAGCACAACGGCCACCGTAAACACCCCAGCTGGACGATTTAAGAACTGCCTAGTAGTTGAGCTTCAAGGCGATGGTTATACCAACACCGAGTACTTTGCACCCCGTGTCGGCATGGTTAAACGGGTATCCCGTGGTAGTGATGATAGCTATGTTGTTACTTCAACTCTGAAAAAGTATTCGATCAAGAAGTAGCTTTAAGTAAGGTAAGAAAATGTTCGAGGATACGGGCGGTCATTCCCCAAATCACATGATTTTGCCACTCGTAAAATACCTGAGGATAAGAACCATGACGCCAGGGATAATCCCGGCCCTCGGGTATCAATTCCCAGGGGAAGTCGGCGGGGATTTGGACCTCCAGCCTAACCTTGCTCCTGAGGGGCACCGTATTTACGAGGTAGCTGAGCGGTACGTAAAAAACGCTCTCTACCTCATCCGGGTTAGGACTTAACTGGGCCGCTTCATCCAGACGCCCGACAAACGGATAGACAATGAGATTAAAGGGGCTCACCATTATGTCCAGGGGAAAAAGAACCTCGACCTGGGAAGTCCTAATCCCCAATTCCTCGCATGTTTCTCGCGCCGCTGTTGCTCCAGTATCTTTATCGCTGAGTTCCACCTTGCCACCAGGAAAACAAATTTCTCCCGGCTGATGATCCAGACTAAGCGCTCGCTTCTCGAACAACAAACAATCTTCGCCTTCCCGACGAACCAAAGGTAGTAGTACTGCTGATTTAAATATAGCTTCATGACCTAGTACTTGGGGTTCTCTGCTAGCCAGTTGTTTTAGTTGTTGGTGATAATCCAAATCCACGGTGTCTCCTTCATTTCTAAATACTACGTGGCAGACTGGCAATGTACTGTTCCAGGCTCTCGCCGCCGCTTACTCTTATGCGAGGCATCAACCAGCGTTTATCCTGGTCAGACATTACTCCCGGTTCAGTGGTGACCGCGCCCAGGTAACCAGACGTTTTTACCTGCTCCAATGCTAAGGGCGAATACTTCCCAGATGGATAACAAAACGTTTCTACTGGTGACCGCAATACATCAGCCAAAATGCGGCGAGAACCGGCAATCTCATCTGCCAATTCCACTGGTTCTAGGGTTCGTAGATCAAAATGATGTCGCGTGTGAGAACCAATTTCCATGCCATTGTTGACCATTTCTCGCAGCTCAGACGGTGAAATACCATTCGGGGTACCAATTTTCTCGGTAATCACAAAGATGGTAGCAACCATCCCCCGCGCTTTCAGCAAAGGGTAAGCTACAGTATAGTTATTTCGATATCCGTCATCAAAGGTCAATATTAATGGCTTTGGCGGCAGCATGGCTTTGCCGTTAGCTGCCGCTAGCAAATCCTTGACCGTAAGCGTATGGTAGCCTTCCCTAACCAGATAATCGAGCTGTTGCTCCAAATCGGTTGGACTGACACATAATTTATTATCAACTTCAGTCTCACTAATACTATGATACATCAGAATTGGCACCCCATCAGATAGCTTACCCGGGATAGCATTAACTAAGGGTGTAACCACCTGGACTGGGTGCTCGGCAACAATTGCTGCTTGAGCAGTTGTCTGCCCAGCGCTACCATTATTATTAGCGATGGGTCTGATTATACTTATTTGCGGTTTCGAGGTTATGTATACCGAACTGGACACTGAAAAAACGATGGCCAACATCCAGACTACCCACATCTGGTACCGTTCCAGCACCTAGCACCATCCTTTTCATGACGCCTCTATTGGTTTTGCAGCGGGTTCATGTAATCATGAGCCTGGCGCAGAGCTTGCTTTTCTATTTCCATTAACAACCTTCTTTCGAGAAAGTCCCCTTCACCCGGGGTGGCAATCTCGCGTTCCAGAAGATCAAGCATCCGCTGATTCAAGCGCTGATGACTCTCCACTTTACTCCATAGATCATCAGAGTTTTCGACACCATATAAATTACTAATACTATTTATGACCTCAGGTTCTTGCCGGTTAGTACCTTCGGCCACCATCTGCCCTAATAGCTTATGTTTCTTTTGGTCCTGACGCAAAAACTCAGCAATGGTTAGGCGACGTTCGATAGGATCGCGCTGCTGCAGCATCTGGCGCGCTAAATCTTTCTTTCCCGCTTCTAGTGCCAGTACATGGGTCAGGGTCTCTTTATATACTTCTTTAAGGTTGGACATTCGGCCACCTCCCTTAAAAACACACCTATTGCCAAAGCTAATATTCGACAGATAACTAAGTATATCCTCTCCAAATTGAGGGTCAAACCGCATAATGTTATACTTAAGGGCGATGGAGGTGAGCAAGATGCCTTTTGACGGGTTATTTATCCGCACCCTGGTTCAAGAGCTGAATGAGGATTTGCGTGATGCCCGCATTGATAAAATCCACCAACCTGAGAAGCTGGACTTGGTGTTCAATCTGCGGAAAAAAAGTGGCAACAGCCGTTTACTACTCTCAGCTAATGCCCGTTGGGCACGTTTCCACCTAACTAGCCACCGAGCCGAAAACCCGACCACGCCACCCGCGTTTTGTATGTACCTTCGAAAACATTTGGAGGGAGCCAAAATAATTGGACTTACCCAGCCCGGTTGGGAGCGGGTTATAGAGATGCGGGTGTTAGCTTTAAACGAGTTCCGCGACTGGAGTGAGCGACTGCTAATTGGTGAATTTATGGGACGTCACTCCAATCTTATATTGGTTGATCCGGCTACTGGTAATATCATGGATGCTATCAAACGTTATGGCAGTGAGGTGTCGACCTATCGCGAGGTCCTACCCGGCCGTCTGTATGTACCACCTCCACCGCAAAATAAATTATTGCCCGAGGAGGTTACACCCGAGCAATTGTGGGCACATTGGTGCCAGGGTTCTCTGAGTGAGCGGGTGGTCAAGGCACTATTCATGGCCGTGGAAGGATTAAGTCCCAGTAGTGCTGGCTACATCTGTCAACAAGCTGGGCTTAGCCCATTTGCTACGGTTGAAGAATGTGGGGAATACGAACTGAACCAGGTCTACCGGGCTCTTAAAAACGTTATTGATTGTATCCTGACTGGACAGATCAGTCCCGCCCTGAAGCCACAGCGCCCACCCACTGACTTCTGGTTACTGCCGATGGAAGATGATTGGCGAACCGTCCCGATTGTTAATGCTGCTGTGGATGAATACTTTACAGCTCGATTAGCGGCATCACGGCTAGAATCATTTAAAGTTAATATCAACCGTAATCTTAACAATTATTTGAATAAGCTCTACCGCAAACGTCTAGCTCAGGAACAAGATTTAGCTGAAGCACGGGGCAAAGAACATCTGCGAATTTGGGGCGAGCTATTAACCGCTTATGCCCATGATGTCCCAGCACGGGCTTCATCCGTAGAATTGACCGATTTCTATTCTGGCGAACCAGTAACCATTGAGCTGCAGCCGCATCTCAATGCCATTAAAAATGCCCAGAAATATTTCAAGACTTATGCTAAGGCTCGGGTTGCCCGCGATCATCTGCAAACTTTTCTTGCCCAGACCATTACCGAGATAGCTTACCTAGAATCGGTACAGGTAGCCTTGGAACGGGCGGAAACCGTCGATGAAGCGGAAGAAGTTATTGATGAATTAACTGAACAGGGATACATGAAGTAGAACCGTAAAAAGCGGCGGAGGCCCCACGTTGAAACTACTTTCCGTCAGTTTGTATCTAGTGATGGGCTCACCATCCTGGTCGGCCGTAACAACAAGCAGAACGACCTCCTAACCTTGCGCAAGGCGGTCGCCGGGGATTTATGGCTGCATACTAAGGAAATCCCCGGCACTCATGTAATTCTACGTTTGAACACCGGCGACGGTGATATCAACCAGGTACCTGATCAATCCCTCACGGAAGCCGCTCTACTTGCTGCCTTTTATTCAAAAGCCCGGGAAGGTGGTAAGGTCGCTGTCGACTATACCTTTAAAAGCCAGGTTAAAAAACCCCATGGTGCCCGACCCGGCATGGTCATCTACGATAACTACTGGACCATCAACATCGACCTCGATAACCCTCACTTAACAACACTTCTAAACCAACAAAAATGAGAATTTGGGGTCAGACCCCAAATTCTCAATTTTTTCAAGGTTTATAATTATTTTATAAGATCAATGTAAAAGCTGTACCCATGTTTTTTAAACCCCAAGGATTCATAAAAATCATGGGCATTCTTTCTCTTCAAATTGCTGGAAAGAGCCACTTTATAGCATCCATGCTCCTTGCATGATTCTATGGCAAACCGCATCATTTGGGTCCCAATGCCATACCCTTGGCATGAAGGATCAACGGCAACATCCTCGATTACTCCTGATAAAGCACCCATATGAGCGATATTATCCATAATAAGTAAGGCAAATGTCCCCATAATAGTGTCATTCGCTTGAGCAACGTAAAGCTTGTAGTTTGGATACTGAGACATTTTATTAAATATCTCAAGTGCCATTTCCATTGTGGGAACTTTTCCATTATCCACTTCAGGTTGCGCATACAGTGTTAATATAGCCCCGATATCGCTCTCCTGCGCTTGTCTTATAATAATATTATTCATAGTCTTATACCTATCTAACACCTGTAAAAGGTATTACTTATAGCTCCAACCTACCTTCAGTTTTGCTTACAACTTATTAGATAGCCGGCAAGAGGAACTTCCGGTTTATAACCTCAATAGCCAAATATCTCCGCCGGACAGTTGACCAAGGTGTCGTCCCCGGCGGTTACCAAGTAACGTACCTGACCGACATTGGGGAGTACCTGGTGGATAAAGAAACGGGCAGATATGGTTTTACCCAGATAGAAATTATAATCATGATGTTCTGTATTTATCTGTTTCAGGTGACCTGCGGCAATCACCGCCTGTTCCAGCAGGCAGTGGGCTCCGATTAGCTGGCCGCTGGCAGTAAGAATACGCCGGGCAAAGCTGGCTACCATTCCGAGTTGGCCTCTGCCGAACCACCCTGCTACCTGAGACTGAATGGCCCGGTAGTCGTCAAGTGCCCTGGCCAATGCTGTGAATTCCGGCTCCAATTCCGGCCAGTTGCTTTTCTGCTCGGTAATAAACCGGTCAATATCCTCAAGCAGGCCTGCAAAAGCCTGCCCCTTATGCAGCATCCATTTGCGGGTAATCAAATCCATGGATTGAATATAATTGGTACCTTCATAAATGGAATTGATTTTGGTATCCCGAACCGCTCTGGCTGCAGGATATTCTTCGGTATAGCCATAACCTCCATAGGCTTGAATGCTTTCCTCTATTAGCTTCCATGCTTCATCACTGGAATAAGCCTTACAAAGAGGTGTAAGGCTCTGGAGGCGACCGTCCGCCCAGCGCCGGCGCTCAGCATCCGGATCATTTTCAGCAATGTCCATGTACAGATATGCCTTCATCACCAGGGAACGAATGACTTCAGTGGTGGCCTTATTTACTAGCAGCATGCGTTTAACATCTTCGTGATTGATAAGGGGTACCCTACCCTGTTTGGGGTCAGCAATCGGTCGCCCCTGAATACGCTCGCGGCAATAAGTGGCAGCATTCCAGTATTCATTGGCCGCCACCCCCGCCGATGTAGTGCCGCATTCTAAGCGTTTACCATTCATCATCTGGAACATTTGCGCCAGCCCCTGTCCCAAACCTTCATCTCCTGGTGGATCGCCAATCAGATAACCCCGGCAGGTGTCATTGTCGC
>JBLNAS010000270.1:0-2645 GCA_050259475.1 Methylocystaceae bacterium | reverse complement strand
ACTTCTATCCCTTTAACTTCAAGCATCATAATCCCGCGGCTGCCCCCTTCCCCAAATAGGCTTCGAGAACTAACGGGTTAGTACGAATTTCTTCCGGAAGTCCCCGGGC
Source organism: Methylocystaceae bacterium (assembly GCA_050259475.1). Lineage (GTDB taxonomy): Bacteria > Bacillota > Syntrophomonadia > Syntrophomonadales > JBLNAA01 > JBLNAA01. The sequence goes on along the minus strand of JBLNAS010000270.1, from coordinate 2,536 downwards.
GATTACCTGGCCAAAGTCCATAACGACTAATCTTTCACAGGTATTCATCACCAAACCCATTTGGTGTTCAATCAGCAACACGGTAAGATTAAATTTTTCTTTAACAAATTTTATTAAATCAACCAATTTAGCAACCTCAAAAGGATTCATACCCGCTGCCGGTTCATCTAACAACAGCAGACTTGGTTCCAATGCCAAAGCCCGTGCAATTTCTAGCCGTCTTTGGTCGCCATACGGTAAACTTCCTGCCTTGACATTCCACCGGTCATAGAGGTTCATGGTTTCTAGCAATTCTACGGCGATTTCAGTAATCCTAACTTCATCGCGATTATATCGGGGATCATGCATTAGGGCATCAAGCAGATTATAACGAATACGGGGATGAAATACTGCCCGAATGTTATCTAACACCGTCATATCCTGAAATATTCTTATATTTTGGAAGGTACGTGCAATTCCCCGCTGCGCGATCATATAAGGAGGCATTTTGGCCAAATCCTGGCCTTGAAACGAAATACTACCTGATGTGACTGGGAATATGCCAGTAATCAAATTAAATACCGTGGTTTTACCGGCACCATTAGGGCCAATTAGGCCAACGATTTCACCAGACTTAATATCCAGGCTAAAGTTGTTAACTGCTCGTAAACCACCAAAGTCTTTAATAACGTCTTTTACTTCAATCAATTCTGCCATTTTACTGCTCCTCCCCTTTTTTAATTTTCATACCGGGGAACAGCAATCTAGTTTCTTTGCCGCCAAAGAGTCCCTGAGGACGTACAAGAATAGTTACCACTAGAATCAGAGCATATATAACGCCCCGCCATTCTACAAAGGCATCACCTAGTACCATCCGTAAGATTTCTAATAGGAAGACCCAGCATATTCCGGTTACAATGGTGCCAGACATACTACCGAGACCACCCAATACCACGACTAAAAGGAAATCAAACGACTTTAAGAAGTCGAAGGTTGAAGGATGTACGTAGGGATAACGGTAAGCATAAAGGCTACCAGCAAAACCAGCTATAGCACACCCTACCACGAACGCTAAAGCTTTATACTTAGCGACATTAATTCCCATGGCATCAGCCGCGATTTCGTTTTCTCGAATAGTTACACAGGCGCGACCATAACTAGAATCAATAAAATTGCGTACCAGTATAATGGTCAAAATAGCCGCCCAGAAAATGATATCAAAATTGGCTAACTGTGGGACGCCAGTCATGCCGGTAGCACCACCAAGCGGTTCAAACAGCTTTTCGGAATTATCCATACCTACTTTAACAATAATTCCAAAACCGAGGGTAGCGATACCCAAGTAATCGGAGGTCAGCCTTAATATCGGCATACCAATTAAAAATGCAGCTATAGCCGCCATCATAATTCCGGCCAATATAGCTATGATGAACCAGACGGGGTCACCTTGTCCCCATACTTTGCCGATTACTCCCGCGGTATAAGCACCAATGCCATAGAATGCGGCATGACCTAAAGAGAATTGGCCGGCAAAACCATAGATAATACAGAGACCAAGTGCACCAATCGTAGCGATTAATGCCTGGTCGAGCACTAATTGCCAATAGATATTAATATAACCACCATAGATAGCTGTTTTGATCAGCCCATATATAACTGCGGCGGTCACAATCAGGATTATGCTATAGCGTAAGGTATTGTTGGTTATTACTATCTTTTTATCTGCCATGCTCTACACCTTCTCCCTGCCCGAACGCCCCAGAATTCCTGTAGGCCGAATTAATAACACGATGATAAGAATGCTAAAGGCAATAGCATCTTTAAGTTGGGAAGAAATATAGGCGGCAGTAAGGATCTCAGCCTGTCCCATAATAAGTGAACCCAGAACCGCACCCGGTATACTACCAATGCCACCTAATACAGCTGCGGTAAAAGCTTTCAGGCCCGGCATAATTCCCATAAAGGGATGGATCTGGGGATAAGCGATGGCAAACAAAACACCACCTGCGCCGGCTAAGGCCGAGCCAATGCCAAAAGTCATTGAAATAATATAATCGACATTGATACCCATTAGACGGGCAGCATCATGATCAAAAGCCACTGTACGCATAGCAATACCAGTTTTGGTCCAATACACCAAATACTGCAATCCTAAAAGCATGATAACCACAGTTCCAAATATGAATAGCTGAATATTAGTAATATGCAGCCACCCCAGATTATAATGAATAACCTTAAAGGGAGCTGTCACAACCCGAAAATTAGGGCCGAAAACAAAGCTCAGACTGGAGAAGTACTCCAGAAACAGAGAAACACCTAGCGCACTAATTAAAGCCGCAATCCTGGGTGCATAACGTAAAGGTCGATACGCTAGTTTTTCAATGACAATTCCCAGGACAGAACAGATCACCATGGCAATAATGATCGAGGTGGGTATCGAGCAACCCCAAAAGGAAAAAGAAAAATAGCCCATAAAGGCCCCGACCATAAATACGTCGCCATGAGCAAAGTTGATTAGTTTAATAATGCCATAAACCATGGTATAGCCCAAAGCAAT
>JBLNAS010000269.1:0-3128 GCA_050259475.1 Methylocystaceae bacterium | reverse complement strand
AATAAGACCAGCACCGATTCCCGCTAGCACTGGCAATATAGGAAGTTAAGTCATGGTGAAAAAAATACTAATCATTTGCCTACTTATAATTGCTGGCCAATTTTTTAATTTGCCGAAAGCGATGGCAAATGCTCCCCAGATTAGTGCTGATGCTAGCTGTCTTTATGATACTAATGCTAATCAAGTTTTATGGGGTAAAAACATCCACCAAAAGCGCCCACCAGCCAGTACCACCAAAATGATGACAGCCATACTAATCCGCAATTATTGTAACCTCCAATCTCCGGTAACTATTAGTCAGCGAGCTGATCGTACAAGTGGTACTGCTATAGGAGTAAAAGCTGGTCAGGTGTGGCTAGTCGAAGATTTACTAAAAGTAGCTATGACCAGATCAGCTAATGATGCTTGTGTTGCTTTGGCTGAATATATGGCAGGTTCAGAGCCGCTTTTTGGCATGTTGATGACGAAGAAGGCCGCTATTATCGGAGCCCGGGAGAGCAATTTTGTTAATGCTTCTGGATTACCTTCTAGTTATCATCAAAGCTCGGCCTATGATTTAGTTCGAATCGGTAATGCCTTGCAACATGATCCTTATCTCAAGCAACTAGTGGCTTCGGCGCAGGTAGAGGTTAAACATCCCGCTTATTCTGAGCGGCTAACGGTGTCGAATACTAACCGACTATTAACTTCCTATCCTGGAGCTACTGGTATTAAGACTGGAACCACTGATGCAGCAGGCAATTGTTTGGTAGCTGCTGCCAGTCGAGAAGGTAGAAATCTAATAGCGGTAGTGTTACACTCAAATGACAGATATCGGGATAGTAAGGCCATACTAGACTATGGCTACCACTCAACCCGGTTAACCAAAATTCTAAATAGTGGGGAAGCTTATAAATATTTACGGGTTCAAAACGGAACTAGGTATAGAGTTGCCGTGCAGCTAGCCCGAGATAGTCAATTACTGATGGACAGTGAAGATAAACGCCAATTGCAACAATTGGTAAGTATGGATTATAATCCGCGTGCCAAAATACAAAAGGGGCAAAAACTAGGCCAAGTTCTCGTCTTCTATTGTGGGGAGAGGGTGGATAAGATCCCCCTAATAGCGGCTGAAGAAGTAAATGCTAGGCCAACAGGAATAAAGTTTCTCTGGCAAAAGGTTAGGGAATAAAGACTTGGAGGTAAATCAGATTGGTTGAGGTAAAGCAATTAAACTGTGGAGCCAGGCTGGCGATGGAGGAAATACCTTATCTGCATTCAGTTGCAATAGGCATATTTGTCAATGTCGGATCACGTGATGAGAGCGAAGAACTTGGTGGTGTCTCCCATCTATTAGAACATATGCTTTTCAAAGGTACTTCCCGACGTAGTGCACGAGATATTGCTGAAACCTTTGAAGGAATTGGTGGGCAACTTAATGCGTACACCGCACGCGAATATACCTGTTATTATGCTCGTTGTTTGGACGAGAATCTTGACTTGGCGATGGATGTTCTCTTTGACATGGTGGTAGGTTCAGTTATTGGGGAAAAGGAACTTGACACTGAGCGGGGAGTTATCATTGAAGAGATCAATATGTATGAAGATACTCCCGATGATCTTATTCATGATGTTTTTTCCCAGTTAGTATGGGATGGGGAGTCTATTGGTCGTTCGATCCTTGGCCGTCAAGAGTTGATCGCTGCGGTTTCACCCTCCCAAGTACGGAATTTCTACCAACAACATTATATACCAGAGAATATGGTGGTAGCGGTTGCTGGTAATATTAGTAGTCAACAGGTGGAAGCTAGCATCGAGCAGTATCTATCAGTACTTACGAATAATACTTCGACGGAGCGGGTAAGAATCGCGCCTCAGAGTGTAAGTGGCATCCGTTTACTGCCTAAGGATACTGAACAAATTCAGTTGTGCATTGGTCAGGGTAGTATTAGCTATCATGATGAACAGCGGTATGCGCAAAACGTTATGAATAATATTCTGGGTGGAGGTATTTCTTCGCGGCTATTTCAAAGTATTCGTGAAGAACGTGGCTTAGCTTACTCAGTTTACACTTATCCTTCATTGTATTCCGATACAGGTTCATACGCGATTTATGCTGGAATTGGTACCGCTCGGCTTGAGGAATTTTTCGCGGCCTTGCAGGAACAATTAGATGGCTTTTTGCTTGATGGGGTAACGGATGAAGAGGTTCGTCGGACTCAAACCATGTTAAAAACTAACACCCTTTTAGGCATGGAAAGTGTTATGAATCGTATGAATCGGATTGGTAAATCCTTGCTTTATTATAATCAGGTAGTTCCTACCGAACAATTCATCGAGAAAATCAGCCAAGTAACCCCAATTCAAATCAAAGAGTATGCTCATATGATACTTGATAACAAGGGTTTTTCGTTAGCCTCAATTGGTCCCGAAGATGTTCTTAAACAAGTTAAGCAACAATTTACCAGTAGGTGGGGAGATAAATGAACCAAGTAGTAGTAAAGATTAGCCTTTTGCCTGCCGCTGGCGACCTTTCCTTACCAGAATATATGAGTTCTGGTGCCAGCGGTATGGATTTGCGTGCTTGTATAAGCGAACCGTTAGTTATACCTCCTGGTAAACGAAATCTAATCCCTACTGGATTGTGCGTTGCAATTCCATGGGGCTACGAAGGACAAGTACGTCCTCGTAGTGGCTTGGCTAACCGGGAAGGGGTTACGGTACTTAATACTCCAGGTACTATCGATGCTGATTATCGAGGCGAGATAAAAGTTGTGGTTATAAACCTGGGTGAGGACAACTATCTTGTTAACAGAGGGGATCGTATTGCCCAGTTAGTTATTTGCCCAGTGGTTATGGCTGAGCTCCAATTAGTAGATGAATTACCGACTTCGGAAAGAGGAGCAGGTGGGTTTGGGCATACTGGTCATTCCTAATTTAGCCGAGGGAGGTACAGGCTTTGCGTTTGTCAGAAATGGAAGGGAAAGACATTGTAAATATTTATGATGGACGAAGACTCGGTTCAGTTGCAGAATCTGATCTAGTACTTGATGAACATAACGGAGATATATTATCTTTGATCATGCCCAACCGAGGCAACTTTATGAATCTATGGGTTGATCGCCAGCGACTAACCATTCCCTGGGACG
>JBLNAS010000268.1:0-3451 GCA_050259475.1 Methylocystaceae bacterium | reverse complement strand
CCGTACGATTAATGTAGAAAAAAGTGACAGTGTCTGGACCTTTGATGATTTTATGGCGATGGGAGCTAAGTCCAAGCAGGAAGCTGAGTTAAAGAAACGCCTGGCTGAAGCTCAGCCGGATGATCTTTCCACCCTGATTTATACCTCCGGTACTACCGGTGAGCCCAAGGGAGTTATGCTTACACATAAGAATTGGTTTGCTATGCTGTTTGGCACCGGATATTATATCCCGATCGAAGAAAGTGATGTTAACCTGGCCTTCCTGCCCTTATCCCACGTTTTTGAACGGGCATGGAGCTATCACATACTTTGCGGTAATGGACAAGTTGATTACTGCCATGATACCAAAGCGATAAATGTCTTTTTGGTTGAATCCCGTCCCCATTATATGTGCAGTGTACCGCGGGTATGGGAAAAAGTTTATGCTACGGTTAACGATCAAATTGCTAACTCCTCCCCGCTTAAGCAAAAGATATTCCAATGGGCCTTTAAAGTCGGCGGCGAATACCAGTTTGCCAAGCGTGATGGTAAACCGATTTCTGGTTGGTTAGAACGTAAACACAACCTGGCGGTCAAACTCGTACTACACAAAATTCGTGACGTATTTGGTGGCCGTACCAAGGTTTACAATTGTGGTGGCTCCGCCTTTTCCGCTGAAATATCCGAGTTTTTCTATCGGGCTGGCGTTATGCTGCTGCAGGGCTATGGCATGACCGAAAGCTTCTGTATCTCGGTAGCCAATCCGGAATATAACAAGTTCGGTACCTGTGGTCGGGTAGTTCCTCTCTTTGACGTTCGGATTTCCCCGGAAGGTGAGATCCAGTCCAAGTCCCCCAGTACCATGATTGGTTACTACAAGCAGCCGGAACTAACCAAGGAAGTATTTACTGAAGATGGCTATATGAAGACCGGTGATGTAGGTCATATTGATGAAGAAGGTTATATAGTAATTACGGATCGGATTAAAGATCTATTTAAGACCTCTGGTGGCAAATACATTGCTCCCCAGCAGATAGAAACCTTGCTCAAAGATGATTTTTATTTTGAGAATGTAGCTGCAATTGGCGATGGTCGTAAATACGTGTCGGCCCTGATAGTGCCGTCTTTTGAGCCACTACAAAATTATGCCAAGAAAAACAATATTGCCTTTACCTCACGGGAAGATCTGGTCAAAAACCCCAAAATCATTGATTTCTATCGTAAGAAGATTGATGAACGTACCGCTGATTTGGGACAGGTGGAGAAGATCAAAAAGTTCACCCTGTTGACCAGAGAATTTAGTCAGGAAGACGGCGAACTCACTCCCACCCAGAAGATCAAACGGAAGGTGATCAATCAGATGTATGCTGATGAGATCGAAGCTATGTATGTAGACTAAGGTATTTTAGTAAAAACTCCCCGGTTACAGTTTCGTAATTGAAGCAGTAACCGGGGAGTTCTATTTTACGTGGTTATTTTAGGGAGTTCTATTTTTTCACCTTTACCAGCTCTACCTTCTCCCCGCCGGGGCCGAAGATAAAGGCATTGGTTATTCCCAGCTCAGGCACCTGGCCCCACTGGTCATGGGCAAGGGCTGCCAATTCGGGTTCCAGATCACCATCAACCTGATAGGCTAAGTGATAAGGTGTGCCTTCAAGGATAGGCTTTTCTACAAGCTCTAGGCGGGTACCCTGGTCATTAACTAGAAATAATACTTTAACCCCACGGGATTTCAATTCTACCGGCCCTTCAGCTTCCGGATAAAAGCCTAGTTGGGCATAAAAGGCGGTAGCCTGCTCCAAGCTGATGACATTAATACCAAGATGATGAATCTTCATGGCTAGGTTGCACCTCCTTTGAATGATAACGAAAGAAATAGAGATTGCTAGATACAGTATCGCATAAGTAAGGGTTGCTGTAGTAGCAGCTAACGGCTCAATAATGCTAGACCATTAGAAATTTTGCGGCCGGGGTTGATCAGATATTTACCTTGATGATAGAGGCAAGATGAGGCATTGCCATCTAGTGCTAAGGCATCCTTCATGCCTAGTTTTTGAACCGTAGTAGCCATTTGATTCATAGTCACGCCGGAAACCACGCCTAAAACCAGGTTCCCCTTCTTATCCACGCCGACAAAACTCCAGGAGCACTTCTGATTAAATTTAGGTTCATTCATATTATCAGCCTTAATATTTAATACTAGGGATCCGTTCTTAACCAGCAAAGGACCGGCCTGGATAATGTGCTGCGGGTTGCTCCAGGCTAGTTTATTACCTAAGTCATCAGTAAAGTTCGCCTGATAGGTGCAGCTATCGCCAACGACAAAGTGGCTAACCATCTCGGTACAGGCTGGGCCCAACCCAATAACGAATCCATCAGGGGGGATGGCTACCGCACCATGCTGAATAGAGGTAACTACCCCCTGGCGCACGGTGATAGTGGTAGCGATAGGCGCCTGCATTACCTGGCCAAAGCGTGGAGTATAGATTACTATGGCCTGGGGGTTGCCCGTTACATTACAGTTAATATCCCAAGCGTACCAATTTTTCCGGTATTGTTCCCAGGGCTTCAAATCAGCTTTCGAGGTTCCATCCAACTGGCCGGTAATCGTGGTGCGTAGCCGGGAAAACTGCAGGACACCGTCAGCAGTAACGGCTAATGCTCCCCCAGAGCCTCCCCGCCGAACTAATTCACCGTTTATCATTAGGGTTCCCCAGGAGACCATATTGGCTGGCGTATAGGCATTAAAGAAGGTTCCGTTTATAGCAGCCGGCGCTTTAGCAGCTTTAGCCATGATGGCCAAATCATTAACCTGACCGGTGCGGTTGTTAGCTAGTAGGGGAACCAGGCGTACGCTAGCTAAAGGGCTCTCGATCAGTGTTACGGGATGGCTATCGATTTTTAAGGAACGAACTTGGGGGCCAACAGCTCCTGCCGGGGTACCGGTTATTAATAGCAGCAGGGATATAAGTAACAACATTTTAATAATAAGGCGATGGAACATAATTAAGCCTCCTTTTATAGGATTGAGAATTGTTTTCTGGTAAGGAGTTAGGGAATCCTGCTATGCTTTTGGTGTAATCTCCTTTAATTCCAAGCGTATTAGTATTAGCAATAAATATATAGTTGAGGAAGGGTGACGTAGTATGGGTGAGGGGAATGGGAAAAGTCCCTGGGCAGTAGTAGCTCTTATATTAGCACTCGGATTAATAGTATCGTCGTGGGTCGTAATCGGCGGGCTGGTCAAGATCAAATCCGGGGATAACGCGATCACGGTTACGGGCTCGGCTAAAAAGCAGATTAAATCAGACTTAGTAGTGTGGAGCGGCAACTATTCGTGCACAGCTATTACCCAGGTGGAAGCATATACCCAGCTTAAAAACAGTCAGAATAAGGTGCGGACGTATCTGGGGAGTAAGGGAATCGGGGAAAATGAAATGGTTTTTTCTTCGATTAACACTATGGTTAATCA
>JBLNAS010000267.1:0-4539 GCA_050259475.1 Methylocystaceae bacterium | reverse complement strand
CCCCCCCCACTCCCCGACCACCACCCGGGCGCCCGACGCCCCCCCGCTAGCCCCCCCCCCCTTTTTTGCCCACAGTGGTACTGAGGGTTTTTGATTTTATTAGCATATAGCCAAGGTTTTGCTTTAACATACATATTAGTGCTTTAAGCTTGATTAGATGGAGAGTAGGTTATTACTGTGCGCACCAGAAATGTTTATATAATGATGGTATTTTCATCACTGCTATCAGCCGGAGCGTTTATTACGGGTAAACTAGCCGTAGTGCAGTTCCCACCCTTTGCCCTGACCTTTTTCCGCTTTTTAATTGCGGCGATAGTAATCTTTGGATTATTACGTTATTGGCATCCGGAAGAATGGAAGCTACAAAAGCGGGAAATCGCTCCCCTATTGTTACTCGGGTTTATTGGCATTTTTATGTACCATGTATTGTTCTTCTCCTGCCTAAAGTACACTACGGCGATCAATTCATCGCTTATTGCCGCAGTTAATCCGATGGTGACAGCTATTATAGCGGCCATATTTTTAAGTGATAAATTAACCCCACTAAGGATAACGGGGATTGCGCTTTCATTTATCGGTGTAGTCTGTACGGTAACTAATGGGGATTGGCGAGTTATAACCGGCATGACCTTTAACTTTGGGGATATTCTAATGCTGATGGCGGTCTTATGCTGGGCGGTCTATGGAGTACTTAACCGTCGGGTGATGGACAAATACGGTATACCACCGATTAAGCTTAACTTTTATGCATTTGTAGTAGGCTGCTTGCTGTCACTGCCTATGTTCCTGCGGGAACAACCGGCATCTTTCTTGCCCCAAACTACCTTCAGCGGCTGGCTATCGATCATCTATATGGCAGTTTGTTCTTCAGTTATGGCCTATGTTTTCTTTAGCATGGCTATTCGTGAGATCGGTGCTCCCCGCACGGCTATCTTTGTCAATCTGATTCCAGTTTTTGCGATCATCCTATCGGTAACTTTTCTGGGTGAAGGTTTTGGCTGGATTAAACTTATGAGTACCTTGCTCATCATTTTGGGGGTTTACCTCACCACTAAGCCAGTACCGAACGTGGTTCCAAATGAGACAATATCCGTACTTGAGTGACCAGTTTGCATGAGCCCCCTCAAGATTGCCATTAACTTCATTGTTTGGGGGTTAGAGTGTTTTCCTGCAAATTCCAAAGGTTAGCTATTGCTATTAGCTTTCAAAGTGATATCATATTGATAACAGTATTGAGGAGGTTATTAATATGACAGAACAAAAAGCTTGGAAAACCAGTGGTTTCCTTGCCGTTGTGGCTTCTATCGTTTTGCTGGGAGCGTCCATCTACTTTTTTATCCGCTTGGACGTGGTCTCGGTTATCTTAGCCGTGGTTTTAATGGTAATAGGCTTGGTTATCACAACTGGGCTTACGGTGGTGCAACCGAATAATTCAGCCGTAGTCATCTTTTTTGGCAGCTACGCCGGAAGTATTCGTGATGCCGGGTTCTGGATGACGGTGCCCTTTTCCGGACGCAATAAAGTGTCATTACGGGTCAGCAACTTTAATAGCAAAACCCTTAAGGTGAATGATGTTGAAGGTAATCCGGTAGAAATTGCAGCAGTGGTGGTTTTTAAGGTTGTTGATTCCGCTCGTGCCATGTTTGATGTGGACAATTATGAACAGTTTGTGGAAATCCAGAGTGAAGCAGCACTTAGGCATGTAGCGACTAAGTATCCGTATGATAATTATGAAGAGGGCGGGATGTCACTGCGCAGCAATGCTGATGAGGTAGCTGGCGAGCTGTCCCGTGAACTGCAGGAGCGTTTAGCGGTGGCTGGGGTAACGGTGATGGAAGCACGCCTTACTCATTTGGCTTATGCTACCGAGATCGCCAGTGCCATGTTGCAGCGGCAGCAGGCTTCGGCTATTTTAGCGGCCAGGCAGATAATTGTTGACGGAGCGGTTGGCATGGCGCAAATGGCGATCGCCAAGTTAGGCCAGGACGGAATTATAGATCTCGATGAGGAACGTAAGGTCGGGATGATAAATAATTTGCTGGTGGCCATTGTATCAGAAAGGGGAGCCCAGCCGGTACTCAATATCAGCAGTCTCTATTAATGGTGGTGGCGAAATGGGAGAAAAGAAAAAATTTCTACTTCGGCTAGATCCACACATTTATGAGGCTTTAGAGCGTTGGGCGGCTGATGAATATCGCAGTGTTAATGCACATGTTGAATTTATGCTTCGTGACGCGCTACGGCGGGGAGGGCGTCTGCCTCGGGGAGCTAATCAAATAGAACTGTCGGAAGCCTTAACGGGCGATAATGATGCCGACAAGTCTAATTAGCTGACCGGGTTAGTAGAATTGCAGTTATCTATAAGTAATAGTAACCGCATGAAAAATAATAGGAATAATATCAGGACACCAGAGCAATACTAGTGGAAACAATATCGGAGGTGACTAATTTGCCTGATGTTCATTGTTCCGTAAGTAGTTGTACCCATTATCATCAGGGTGACCAATGTGTAGCTCGGGAGATAATGGTTAAGAGTGAAGGTATGAGTGAGGCATCCAACCAAGACGATACCCTTTGCCAAACCTTTAAGAGAAAATAGTAGACATTATAAATAATCCCCGACCAGTAGGTGGGGGATTATTTTTTTGCCGAATAGCAGATAATGGCGGTAGCAGTAGTGATTTCGGGTGCGAATAAATGAGGCTTGCTTAAGCGGGCTATACTAAGCAATAAAAGTATTTGAGGCCTAAAGGGGTAGTTTCCATGAAGATTAAGCCCGTAAAGAAGAAAATGAACTTATATGGCTTTAACAATCTTACTAAAACCTTGAGCTTTAACTTTTATGATCTATGCTATGCCAGAACCTCCCAACAGCGGGTTGAGTATTTAGAATATATTGATGAAGAATATAATGGGGAGCGGCTCACTAATATTCTGACTCATGTCGCTGCTATAATCGGAGCCAATATCCTGAATATTGCAATGCATGATTATGAGCCACAGGGAGCTAGTGTCACTATCCTAATTTCCGAAAATGGAAAACCGGAAAATGGCATGGAGGTAAGCGAGATGTTACCCATGGGGGTAGTAGCACATCTCGATAAGAGTCACCTTACGGTGCATACTTACCCCGAGAGCCATCCTCATCAGGGAATATCTACCTTTAGGGCTGATATAGACATTTCCACCTGTGGAGAAATATCACCCCTATTAGCCCTCAACTATCTTATTGATAGCTTTCAGCCCGATATTGCAGCGATGGATTATCGAGTACGAGGGTTTACTCGTGATACCGAGGGCAAAAAGCTATTTCTAGATCATAAGATTACTTCTATTCAGAACTTTGTTGATCGTCAGCTACGGAGTCAGTATCAAATGGTGGACATAAATGTTTATGACGCGAATATTTTCCATACCAGTATGATTTTGCGGCAGTTTAAATTAGATAATTACCTTTTTGGTACCGCAGCTAGTGATCTGGATAAAAAAGAACGGCAATTAATCAAGAAGAAAATTAAGCGGGAGATGATAGAAATATATGCCGGACGGCAAATTTATTAATCGCCATAGCTAAAGCGATATCAGCTAAGCGAAATTTGACTAGAATGTTTTATGATAACTAGAGGGGTCTAAAGCTAACGGAGTATACTAACCGTTATTCATAGAGCGTGCTCTGAATAGCGGTTAGCACTTCTTTTACTTGGGGGCTGGCCGGTTGTCTGGTATCAATGATGACTTCATCTCGGGTACGGATTAGTAAATGGGTAGGATCAGTAGTATCAACCCAGATTACTTCACCGGTTTTGCCATTATCTAATAAGACCTGATCCCCGACGAAAGAATTTAGCAGCATATTACAGAAATGTACTCCCGAGGTAGGATCCAGCTGGTTAAAGCATAACGATCTAATAATAACGATCGCCTCATACGGAGTCTTTTTCGCGCGATAAACTCGTTCCGAAGTTAGGGATTCATAAACATCGGCGATCGAAATAATGCGGGCAAAATTACAGATTTGGGCATCGCTAATACCGGTGGGATACCCGCTACCATCCATTCGCTCATGGTGTTGGACTATAGCAGCTTGGATTAATGGGGAAAAGCTTGTTAGTAATGCGGCACCCTTTTGCGGGTGTATTGCTAATAGCTCCCTTTCTTCGGAGGTCAAGGCTCGGGGGCTATCAAGTATATAGTCAGGTATACTTGCCATTCCGATATCATGGAGTAAGGCCGCCGTACCTAAATCGATTAGCTCATCATCTGGTAGCTTTAACCATTTGCCCAAGGTAACCGATAAAAATGCTACATTAACCGAGTGCTTAAAGAGATAATTACCACGGATGTACAGGGAACGAATTTGGCTCATAACTGAGGGCCTGCCTGCCATACTTACTAATAGCTTAGCGGCTGCTTCCGCCTCTGCTTGATCAGGGTCTTGCTCCAAAACCGCCTCGGCAAAGACCTCAGTAATTGAACGGATTGCTTGTTGGTAGGCCTCCTCTAGAGGGGTCGGGGGCTCAGTATCAGTAAGGATATAGA
>JBLNAS010000266.1:0-10127 GCA_050259475.1 Methylocystaceae bacterium | reverse complement strand
AGTATTCCCGGCCAAGTGAAGGTCACTGAACGTGCGCTGGTAATTAAGGCTGAGCTCGTAGGCGCAATAAATAAAAAATCTGATCAATTATTAATGCTTGATGCCGAGAGTTGTCCTCCGGCCTTGGAGGTGCGTAATCGAAGATCAGGTGATCGTATTAGTTTACCGGGAGGGACTAAAAAACTTTCAGATTGGTATATAGACCATAAGGTGCCGGTGGGCGAACGAGATCAAAAACTCCTACTAGTTGATGGCCAGCAGGTGATTTGGATTGAGGGTGGGCCAGTAGCCGTGCCATATCGCCCGCGAACCCAAGGGAGGCGGGTTTGCATCTCGATTAGTCAAAAAAAATAATTTTATATTTTGTAGATTTATTTCTTAAATTTAATATATTAACGATTAATTTTGGGAAACAGATACCTGTTTTCTATTTTTTTGGTAAAATGGTGGGCATAACTAGATTTTTGCCGGTGGTTTAAGGAAATACTGGTAGATAGATATAATTATCATCGGTAGGATCAGATCATAAATTTTATTCCATAATAAGCTCTTAAAATTGGATTAAATTGAAATGGAAAGCTCAGGTATGCTACAATATGACAGACTTTGCAATCCTCAAAATTAGGGATTGAGGGGAGGGACTAGCATGGACAAAATCATTAAGAACATAGCTATTTATATTTTTATAGTGTTAATCGGAATTATGGCCCTCCGCTACTCACCGGGTGCGGATAACAAGGTTAAGGCAATAACCTACGATGCCTTTTACCGTGCGGTAGAACAGGGTAATGTACAAAATGTGGAGCTTACTCCAGAACGCCAGATATATAAAATAGAAGGCACGTTGAAAGATGGTACCAAGTTCACTACTACGGCTCCCCAGGAAGAACAGATTTTTACTTTCCTGCGGGAGAAAAAGGTAGCAGTTAACCCCCATCCAGAACCAGGAGCCTCGATCTGGACGACTTTGCTGACCACCTTTTTGCCGATAGTTATCCTGATTGGCTTTATCATGTTGATGATGAACCAGACTCAGGGTGGTGGCAATAAAGTTATGCAGTTTGGTCGCAGCCGGGCTCGTTTAGCTACTCCCGAGGAAGTTCGAATTACCTTTGCTGATGTCGCTGGGGCAGATGAGGCCAAGGAAGAGATGCAGGAAATTATTGAGTTTCTAAAAAGTCCACAAAAATTTGTCGAGATAGGGGCTAAGATACCCAAAGGGGTATTGCTCTATGGTGCTCCTGGTACTGGTAAAACCCTTTTAGCTAAAGCGGTAGCTGGCGAAGCGGCAGTACCATTTTTCTCAATAAGTGGTTCTGATTTTGTGGAAATGTTTGTGGGTGTTGGAGCGGCTCGAGTTCGTGACCTCTTTGAACAGGCGAAGAAGAGTTCGCCTTGTATCGTGTTTATAGATGAAATTGATGCTGTTGGCCGTCAGCGGGGCGCTGGTCTAGGCGGCGGTCATGATGAGCGTGAACAGACATTGAACCAGCTCTTAGTTGAAATGGATGGGTTTAACCCCAATATGGCAATTATTATAATGGCAGCGACTAACCGTCCTGACATTCTTGATCCTGCGCTTTTGCGTCCAGGAAGATTTGATCGTCATATCGTGATTGACCGACCAGATGTGAAAGGACGAGAGGCCATTTTACGGGTGCATATGCGCAATAAACCGATTGTGGAAGATGTTTCGGTGGAGATTTTGGCCAAACGTACTCCTGGGTTTACTGGTGCTGATCTCGCTAATATGGTTAATGAAGCTGCGCTGCTGGCGGCGCGCCGTAATAAGAAGCAAGTGGGGCAGGAAGAATTGGAAGAGGCTATTGAACGGGTAATTGCTGGCCCCGAAAGAAAGTCTCGGGTTATTTCGGAATGGGAAAAGAAGTTAGTTTCCTATCACGAAGCCGGCCATGCTGTGGTTAGTTATTATCTGGAACATACCGACAAGGTACACAAGATATCAATTATTCCGCGAGGAAGAGCCGGTGGCTATACGTTGCTGTTGCCCGAAGAAGACCGTAATTATATGACCAAATCTCGTTTGTTGGATGAGGTCACCACCCTGTTAGGTGGTCGGGTAGCTGAGAGTTTGATCCTAAAGGAGATATCGACGGGAGCCCAGAATGACCTGGAACGTGCTACTTCTATTGTGCGTAAGATGATTACCGAATATGGGATGTCGGAAGAACTTGGCCCTATGACTTTCGGCCATAAGGCAGAAGAGGTCTTCTTGGGGCGTGATTTTTCCCGTGATCGTAACTACTCAGAAAATATTGCCTATGCTATTGATAAAGAAGGTAGTCAGTATATTGAGCAGAGTTATGAACGGGCACGTCAGTTGCTGAGTGACCATGAGGATAAACTTCACGAAGTAGCCCAATACCTAATGGTTCATGAGGTAATGGAAGGCGAAGATTTCTGGGGGATGATGCAAGGTACACTGGTATACGACTTGATAAAACGGGAACCTGTGGTAGCCATGGAGAATGAGCAAGAGGAAGCTACTCCAACACCAACTATAAATGAGGAGAGCGAAAATGGCCGAGCAGACATTTCTGATGATCAAGCCTGATGGGGTACAACGTGGATTAGTCGGTACGATTATTGCTCGTTTGGAGCAAAAAGGTTACCGAATGGTAGCGATAAAAATGTTACAGATTACTCCGGAATTAGCCAGACAGCATTATGCGGAACATGTGGAGAAGAATTTCTTCCCCGAGATGAGTCAATTTATTACCTCCTCGCCGGTAGTAGCAATGGTTTGGGAAGGCGAGCAGGTGGTTACTGCCATGCGTACATTGGTAGGCAGCACTAATCCTAATGATGCAGCACCTGGTACTATTCGTGGCGATCTGGGACGTAGTATTTCCCAGAATTTAATCCATGGTTCGGATTCAGTAGCCTCAGCAGAGCGGGAAATTGGTCTCTTCTTTACGGCAACGGAAATAATTAATTATCAGCGCGATTTAGAGCGCTGGTTATAAGGCATAAAGCCGGACTGATGGTCCGGCTTTTCGTTTGTCTAAAAGACATTGTGGGGGGTTATGGTTTATTTCGGAGTAATAAAAGATTAAGTTGACAATATCTGTTATGGTCGGGCAACATTTGAATATACAGTGTGCAAAGTTCGGGTAACAACTAGAGCTCGAGCATAAAAGGGAATAAATGTAAATATTATTTATTACGCGCGGAAAATGGAGGTATTTATCGAGATTTTGTGGGTGAAAGTTAGCCGGCAGAAGGATATTGGCAAGTTGTGTATAATATATAAAAAACCTTACAATTTAGTTAAGGTGGGGTTACAATGAAACGAATCGAAATGTTGATGAAAGATTCCTTATACCTGGATTACCTGGATAGAAATACCGCCATTGAAGACAAGCATGTATTTTGCAAACATGATTTGCAGCACATGATCGATGTAGCGAGGATTATTTATATTTTGATCTTGGAGCATAACGATCTTGATTTCTTTATTAGTGAAGCTGGATTATCTAGTCGCTTGGCGGCCCAAGAAGTTATTTATGCATCCGGACTATTACATGATGTCGCTAAATGGCAAGAATATGAAACTGGTACAGACCATGCTGCCTTAGGCGCTCGTTTAGCGCGTGACCTTTTGCAAAAGGCACTCTTTGACCCTAGTGAGATTGATGTTATTGCTCATGCGATATACGAGCATCGTAATGTAACCCGGGATATGAGTTTTCTGGGGGAAAAAGTGCATCGAGCTGATAATTTATCCCGTTTCTGTTTTCAATGTACGGAGCGGGATGATTGTACTAAATATAAGAAGCGAGAGACGGGAACCGATTACCTGGTTTATTAGGCATCTATCTTATTTATTACCGGGCCTTATATGCTAATACACCTAAGGAGTAATCATAATGCCGGATATAGGCTTAGGTAGTGAACTGGCAACCGTCGCTACTCGTCAACTCAGACTAGCAGGAGGCCGAAGTCTCGTGCTGGGTGAAAAAACTTTAATCATGGGTATCCTTAATGTGACTCCCGACTCCTTTTCCGATGGAGGCCACTTTTATGTCCCGGCCCAAGCTATAGCCCAAGGCCTAAAGCTACAGGCAGAAGGCGCTGATATTATTGATATCGGCGGGCAATCGACTAGACCTGGTTCTCAGGCGGTGGATGCCGAAGAGGAGTGGCAGCGTTTGGAACCAGTTTTACAACAACTAGTTAGACAGGTGGATTTACCGATTTCGGTAGATACCTATTATTCGTTGGTGGCTGAGCGGGCACTCGAGGCTGGTGCCCATATAATCAACGATGTTTCTGGGTTCCAGGTGGAATTGGGACTGGCTAATATCATTGCCCGCTATCAAGCAGCGGTGATTATTATGCATGCTAGGTTAGCGAGTGGTTACCAGGATTTAATGGCTGAGGTTAAAGCTGAACTCGCAGAAACTGTGGAAATAGCCCGGAGGGCTGGTATTGCTGATGACCAGATTGTAATTGATCCCGGTATCGGTTTTGGTAAGACTTCGGAAGAGAACCTGGTCCTCATAGCTCGCTTGGCTGAATTTAAAGCCCTAGGTTATCCAGTACTGTTAGGGGCTTCACGGAAGTCTTTTCTTGGTAAGCTTTTTGGGCAGCCATTGGAAGAGCGACTGGAAGGTAGCCTAGCGGCAGCTGCTGCTGGTATCATGGCGGGGGTTGCTATCTTGAGAGTACATGATGTGGCGGCTACCGTGCGCTTAGCCCGGGTATTAGAAGGAATAAGACGTCATGGATAAGATCTACCTGCAAGGTATGCGATTTGTGGCCTGCCATGGTGTACTTGAAGCTGAGCATCATGAGCCACAGCCTTTTATTGTGGATGCCATCTTAGAACTGGATTTATCAAGAGCTGGTGTGAGTGATGATTTAAGCTATACCGTCAGTTATGACGCGGCTTATCATACGGTTAAGGCAATAGTAACCGGAGCCCATATTGATTTGATTGAGACCCTAGCTGCTAAGGTGGCTGATGGTCTGCTAGCTGCCTATCCGGCAGTTCAGCGGGTTCAGGTTACAGTCAAGAAACCCCAAGCTCCAGTAGATGGTGAATTTGATTACTTTGCCGTGAGCCTGCTTCGAGTACGCACTTTAAGGTGTTATATAGCTCTAGGCTCAAATCAGGGCAACCGCCAGGATTACCTGCGGGCGGCGGTAAGCCTGCTGAAACAAATGCCAGATACTAAGGTGGCACAACTGTCACCATTGTATGAGACAGCCCCCTGGGGTAAGCTGGATCAACCGGCGTTTTTAAACCAAGTAGCTGAAGTAGACACGGCTTTAGAGCCATTTACACTCTTAGCGAAACTCTTAGATATCGAGCAGGTGTTAGGACGGGTTCGCCTTGAGAAGTGGGGCCCCCGAATTATTGATCTTGATCTGCTTTGGTACGAAAACTATGAAATCAACACGGAAAGACTGACCTTACCACACCCCTTACTGGAGGAGCGGCTTTTCGTTTTATACCCATTGGCCGATTTACGTCCAGAACTAATTATTACAGGCCAGCGTAGCGTCAGCGAAGCGTTGCGTCGGCAGCAATTAAAGGAGGGAAACAGCGCTATCATCCGACTATAATAGTCGGTAAAAGGAAGAAGAACCGCATACATTCCCGCCGATAGGTGAGAGGACATGCCTGTATCCTGAAAAGGAGCAGGACGAGTCCACAAGGAGGTAATATTCATGGCACTTAAAGTCGGCATGATTGGGGCGGGAGTTGTTGGCACGGCGGTCGGCGTTATTCTCATGGCAAAGGGTTATGAGGTTACGGGCGCGTTCGATATTGAACCCGAATCTACTGATACCTGGAACAGACTGACCGGGACTAGGGTTTTTACTGCCCCGGAGGAGCTGGTTCGGCAAGTTGATGTAGTGTTTATCACCACCAACGATGGAGCGATAGCTGGGGTGGTTGATGGTCTCATGGATCATGAGGCGGTTAATCCTGGACAAATTTTCATTCATATGAGCGGCGCGTTAACTTCAGATGTCATGCAGGCAGTGCGAGAGCAGGACGCAATTGCTTTATCACTGCATCCGTTACAATCTTTTGCCAATGTGGAAAGAGCCATAGCCAATCTGCCTGGTTCTATATTCTCCATCGAGGGGGATGAGACCGGGCATGAGATCGCCACCCAACTGGTGTCTGCACTGGGCGGGGAATATTTTTTTATTGCCAAAGAAGCCAAGCCCATTTATCATGCAGGAGCCTGTGTGGTTTCTAATTACCTGGTCACTTTGATCGATTTTGGTACCCGGTTTTTAGAATCGACAGGCATGCCGCCTCAAACGGCGCAAAAAGCACTTATGCCCTTGATTCAGGGAACGATAAATAACATTGAACGCATGGGGATACCGCGTGCCCTTACCGGGCCGATTGCTCGTGGGGATTTAACCACGGTGGTCAAACATTTGAGCTGCCTGGATAATATGGCACCGGAACTGACCAAGCTTTATAGTTGGCTCGGTTATTACACGGCCGAGATCGCTGAACGTAAGGGTAGTATCAACCGAGATAAAATGGATGATTTCAAATTATTGTTTGCGGAGTGGATGAATACCACCGGGCTAGGACAAGCCCAAAGGAGGGTTTAATCATGGCAAGAATTACCACTACTGCTATCAAGGATATGAAAAGGGCCGGGAAAAGGATTACTATGTTGACCGCTTATGACTATTCCACTGCAACTTTGGTGGATGAAGCGGGTACTGATATGATATTAGTTGGCGATTCACTGGGGATGGTTATTTTAGGACATGAAACCACTTTACCAGTGACGATGGATGATATGATTCATCACTCGAAAGCGGTTACCCGGGCAGCAAGAAGTAGCCTAGTAGTTGGAGATATGCCGTTTCTGTCGTATCATATATCAGTGCCGGAAGCGGTGAGAAACGCCGGGCGATTTATCCAGGAAGCTGGCTGTCAAGCGGTCAAACTGGAAGGTGGCGTGGAAAGAGTTCCGGTCATTAAAGCTATCATTGATGCTGCTATTCCGGTGATGGGGCATATTGGCCTCACACCCCAATCAGTCAATCAGATGGGGGGATTTAAGGTTCAGGGCAAGGAATTAGAATCCGCCCAACGACTTTTAAATGATGCCCACGCTCTAGAGGAAGCGGGCTGTTTTGCTATGGTTTTAGAGTGTGTACCGGCGCCTTTAGCTCGCCGGATTAGTGAAGCGGTCAGCATCCCTACTATTGGCATTGGGGCAGGTCCGGGCTGCGATGGTCAGGTATTAGTAATTAATGATATGTTAGGCATGTATCCGAAAATGTCGCCCAAGTTTGTTAAGAAATATGTTGACCTCTATCCCTTAATAATCGAAGCTATTCGTATGTACAATACTGAGGTCGAGGCTGGTAGTTTTCCTGGTCCGGAGCATTGCTTCGCTATCAATGAAGAATTACTTCAGAAGTTGTACTAGGAGGACAAGTTACCATGCAGGTAATCCATACCGTCAACGAAATGCAAAAGTGGGCGCAGAACGCTAAAAGCCAAGGTCAAAAAATTGGTCTGGTTCCCACCATGGGCTTTTTGCATGCCGGACATCTGTCTCTAGTTAAAAGCGCAAAATCCCGGTGTGATCAGGTTGCAGTCAGTATATTTGTCAATCCGATCCAGTTTGGACCGACTGAAGACTTAGCGACCTATCCCCGTGATCTCGAGCGTGATGTTGCGCTCCTTGCCGCTGAAGGGGTAGATGTGGTTTTTAACCCGGCTCCGGAGGAAATGTATCCGGGTGGTTTTGCTGCCGTTGTTGAGATAACTAGCGAAATGACGACCAGGCTTTGTGGTAGTTCGCGCCCCGGCCATTTTAGTGGGGTGACCACTGTAGTCAGCAAGCTGTTTAACATTTGTTTGCCCGACGAAGCCTTTTTTGGGCAAAAGGATGCCCAACAGTTGTTGGTCATTGAAAAAATGGTACGCGATCTAAACTTTCCGGTAACCATTGTCCGCGTGCCGATCAAACGAGAAGCTGATGGCTTAGCCATGAGTTCACGCAATGTATATCTGTCGGATGAAGAGCGTCAGCTAGCCCTGGTTCTAAACCAGTCGCTGCAAAAGGCCTACGATTTAGTCAAGGCTGGGGAGCGAAATCCGGCGGTGGTTAAAGCCCAAATTGAAGTCATGATTGCTGCCGCGCCAGCGGCTCGGGTTGATTACATTGCTGTGGTTTCGGGAGAAGACCTAAGTGAAATTAATCTGCTTAGCGGTTCAGTTTTAATCGCATTAGCTGTGGGGATAGGAAAGACCAGGTTAATTGATAACCTGATCATGGAGGTGTAAATCTGGTGTTGCGCACGGTAATGAAATCGAAAATTCACCGGGCAACCGTAACCCAGGCCGATTTGAACTATGTGGGTAGTATAACCATTGATAGCTTGCTCCTGGAAGCGGCAGATCTATTGCCGAATGAGAAGGTGCAGATTGTCAACAATAATAACGGAGCTCGTTTCGAGACTTATGTGATCGAAGGTGAACCGGGTTCTGGGGTTATCTGTCTCAATGGGGCGGCGGCACGCCTGGTACATCCCGGAGATGTTGTCATCATCATATCTTATGCATTGATGTCAGATGAAGAGGTCAGAGCTTATCAGCCACGGCTGGTTTACGTGGATGATAAGAACCGCATCACCAGTCAGGGTTAGAAAAAAGGTGAGCGGATTCGGGGTGGGGTTACGGCCAGGAAACCAAGGGAAGATTATTTGGAGGGTCAGGGGGCTTTAAAACGCCCCCTTTTCCTGCCGGTAAGGAGTGCAGGGTCTATGGATTATCCTGCTGCTATTGCGCGGGAAAAAGTCCTTAAAGGGGCAATTATCCTCGCTCACTATTATCAACCACAAGAAATTCAAGCGGTTGCTGATCTAGTAGGCGATTCATTGCAACTGGCACAAGCTGCCCAAAAGAGTAAGGCTGAAGTTATTGTGGTCTGTGGAGTCAAATTTATGGCTGAGAGCGCCAAGATATTAAACCCTGAACGTATGGTGCTAATGCCTGAACCTGATGCCGGATGCCCAATGGCAGACATGGTAGATGCTGTTGGATTACGCCGTCTGAAAGCTGAACATCCAGGGGCATTGGTAGTGACCTATGTTAATAGTTCGGCTGAAGTTAAAGCGGAAAGTGATATCTGTTGTACCTCTAGTAATGCTTTCCGGGTAATAGATTCACTACCTTGGGATCAAGAAATTATTTTTTGCCCAGATCAAAATTTAGGGGCAAATATTATCAAGGCTACCGGGCGAGAGATGATTCTCTGGGCTGGTTATTGCCCGATTCATCACCGGGCTACCCCAATGGATATTGTCGGCATGCAGGAGCTGCATCCCCAGGCCAAGGTGGTGGTACATCCAGAATGCCCACCAGCGGTAGTGGCGATGGCCGATGCGGTATTATCAACGGCTGGTATCTTAGATTATGTACATAATAGTGAAGCTAGTGAGTTTATCATCGGTACCGAAGTGGGTCTGATCAAGGTACTTGAGCAGCATAATCCGGGTAAACACTTTTATCTGGCTCGGGAGGATTTTTATTGTCCGGACATGAAAATAATAACTCTGGACAGGGTGTATCAGAGTCTAACTGCTATGATTACCCCCGTCGAGGTGCCATTAGAGACTAGTAACCGGGCAAGATTGGCACTGGAACGTATGATGGCAGTAGGATAAAGAAAATATGCAGTCTACATAAAGGGCTACAGAAAGAAATTACCGCGATCATCCAGTACTGCAGGCAAGGAACACCATTATGTCGCAGCTCTGGAGTGGTTACCGATAAAGGAAAATGCTCCGGGCAAAGAAAGACGGTGATTGCTAGGTGAAGCGAACTTATTTATTACCGATAAAGGCTGACTGGCCTGTAGTTGACACTGATTGTCTGGTGGTGGGCAGCGGTATTGCGGGGTTATTTACTGCAATCAAGGTCGGAGTTTACGGGCACACTACCGTTCTCACTAAGAAATCGGTGCGGGATTGCAATACTGGATTGGCGCAGGGCGGGATTGCGGCGGCTGTCCATGAAGCTGATTCGCCTTTTTTACACCTGGAAGATACCCTCGATGCTGGTGATGGGCTTTGTGAAGTCAACGCGGTACAGGTGTTAGTTGAGG
>JBLNAS010000265.1:0-2525 GCA_050259475.1 Methylocystaceae bacterium | reverse complement strand
CTCCTCACGGTAACTTCCGTGGCCTGTCAAAAGCGATCTCCAGTTAAACCTTTAAGCTACACTGAACCTGCACAAGCTTCGGTAAGGTTTCCTGGGGAGTTTGAAAAGCAGCAAGCCATCTGGCTGATGTGGCCATCGGATATTTATAATAACAATGAACACCCGGTAAATCCGGTCATGGTACGAATTATCCAGGGGTTAGTCCCATATATCAAGGTAAATGTCATGGTCGCAAGTGATTCTGAGGTATCTACCATCAAGCAATTGCTAAATACCCAAGGAATATCGGGAGACATAAATTTTATAACCGTTAGCCATGAGTCTATTTGGGCACGAGATGTCGGTCCTATCTTTGTTAAGGGCCCGGATAAGCAGCTCCGAGTAGTGGATTTTGGTTTTAATAATTACGGACGTGGTGGTAATCCAAATTATGTACAGAACGAAGCCCTGGTGGACAAGCGGGTCGCTCAGACCCTGGGCATACCGATCACCACCACCTCTTTAATTTCTGAAGGTGGGGCTATTGAATCAAATGGCCAAGGGGTCCTGATGACTACTGAATCCGTGGCCTTAAAGCGTAATCCTTTGAACAAGTCACAAATTGAAGCTGAGTATAAAAGGGTTTTAGGAATAAGAAAGATGATTTGGCTTAAAAAGGGCTTGGCAGAGGATGATCATGTTACAGGTGGACATATCAACGAAATAGCCCGTTTTGCTAATCCTAACACGGTTTTGCTGGCCCAAATACTTCCCCGTGATCGGTATGCGAGTGACGCGGCACAAGAGTCTTATCTCCGTCTGGAAGAAAATTACCGAATTCTGCAGGCGGCTACTGACCAGGATGGCAAGCCCTTGAAGATTATTCGTATCCCTATGCCCCCCACTCTTTATCAAGAGGCTAATATCACCGGTAAAATACCAGTGCGTACCTATTTAAACTATGCCCTCACTAATGGAGCGGTATTAGTGCAGACCTATTGGCACCCAGGTCGGGCTGATGTGTTGAAGACCACGGAAGAGCAGGTCCTAAACCAGTTCAGCAAGGTATTCCCTGGCCGTAAGGTTATCGGTATTGATGCTGAAAACATCAATCAATGGGGCGGAGGCATTCATTGTGTGACCCAACACATGCCGGCTTCCAAGTAATCTTTTATTTTAATCTTGGACGCAAAAACATATAAAGGCTAAAGATGGCGGCACCCAGACCAACAATCCAGATGGCACCCGAGGAAGTTCGCCCCCTAGGGGATGCCTTTTTTGACACATTAGAACTAGCAACCAGGTCGCCCTGGCTGATTTCACACCCGTTGATATAGGTTTTGCAGACTCCGAGTATTTGCCCTCTTCGCACCGGGGCAAATACTTGTTTCTTAGGGAATACCCGATAGGTCACCTGGGCTTTTTCTGCTGGAGTAAGTGCGATGGCTAAGTCATCACTCAGATTGGCTTTTAGAGTGCTGGTTTCTCCCCATAATACGTTTACGGCTACCGATACTTCAGTGGATTTTTTAATTTTTGTAAGCTGGTAATGAGCAAACCCATAGTCCAACATCTGAATTAAATCCTCATAAACCCGCGGAGAATTCATAGCCACAGCTATTAAAACCAGATCTCCTCGCTTAGCTGCTCCTACCACACAATTGCCTGCTTCTTTGGTATACCCGGTTTTAACCCCGATCGCTCCCTGATAACGATAAAGCAAGCGGTTCCGATTGATAATTGCCCGATCATTTTTATGCCCTAGCCAGGGAATGGAGGTTTTCTTAGTAGCTACCACCTTACGAAAGCCGGGGTTTGACATCGCTTGCCTGGTCAACAAGGCCAGATCATAGGCAGAGGTATAATGCTGGGAAGTATTTAGGCCATGAGGGTTATTGAAATGAGTAGATTTCATCCCTAGTTCATGTGCACGTCGGTTCATTGATTTGACAAATTTATTTTCATCGCCACCTACACTCTCGGCCAGGGCAGTGGCAGCGTCATTGGCTGAATTTAGCAAACAGGCGTAGAGGAGTTGGCGACGGGTCAAGACCTCGCCAGCTGTAAGATAGATGGTGCTTTCCGGTGTTTGGGCTGAACTTTCGCTGATGGTTGTTGCCTGCTCTAGATTACCATTCTCCACGACCAAGAGGCCGGTCATTATTTTGGTAAGACTGGCCGGGGGGAGATGCACATCACTATTTTTGGCATATAATACCCGTCCGGAAGCTGCGTCCATCAATACGGCAGCCTTACTCAAAGGCTGTGGATAAGAACCCAGATAATGATTAGTATTTTTACTGCTAGCATAAACAGGTACGGAAAAGTAGGCCAGCGCCAATACTAAGATGCAAAAAAGGCCACGTCTAATTAGCACAAACCAAGACCCCCTATTATTGTTTGCTCGAAAACTAGCTTTCCCTGTCGATAAATAATCACTCCTTAGCGCAATTGTCCACAGACACCTTTTGTCAACCCCAGGTTAAATGATCCATGTGTTTGCAATCTGTCCCAGCAAGGGTTTAAAGCTTTTTTATGTTGCCTTT
>JBLNAS010000264.1:0-11713 GCA_050259475.1 Methylocystaceae bacterium | reverse complement strand
CGATACAATCAACAATTTTAGTACCGGAAAAAACTTCACGATCCCGGTTCAGAATACCAGCAATAGCACAGCCACTAGGTATTCTGATATCTCCCTCCCGCATCAACATAAACCATTCCTCGCTTTCCCATCATTATCAGAATTGATTAGAACAAATTGAGATACTCTTTGACCTCCCAGGGATGAACCGCCATATTAAACCGCTCGATTTCAGCCTTTTTGGCTTCAACAAACTTATTAAAGATATGGGAACCCAGAGCTGCCTTAATAACCTCATCCTTTTCCAATTCACCGATGGCTTCCGCCAATGAACCAGGCAAGTTCTCAATTCCGCGTTCCCGTCTATCCGCTTCACTCATATGGTAAATATTGGCATCCACCGGAGCAGGGGGTTCAATCTTGTTTTTAACCCCATCAAGACCCGCGGCCAGGGTCACAGCTAAAGCCAGATAGGGATTGCAGCTGGGATCAGGGTGGCGCACCTCAATCCGGGTGGAAATCCCCCGTTTGGCGGGTATACGAATTAGACAACTGCGGTTCTTCTCCGACCAGGCAATATAGACCGGTGCTTCATAGCCAGGAACTAACCGTTTATAGGAATTAATAATTGGATTAGTAATCGCAGTTAAAGCGCGAGCGTGCTTCATTATGCCACCAATGTACCAACGAGCCATATCGGAAAGGCCGTGGGCATCAGCTGCATCATAGAAGGTATTAGTGCCTTCGGGACTAAACAGTGACTGATGCATATGCATACCGGAACCATTGATCCCGGCAATCGGTTTGGGCATAAAAGAGGCATGTAGGCCATGACGCTCAGCGATGGTGCGCACTACTAATTTATAGGTCATAACATCATCCGCCACTTTTAAAGCCGGGCCATACCGGAAATCAATTTCGTGCTGGCCAGGTGCCACCTCATGATGGGAAGCTTCAATTTCAAAGCCCATATCTTCCAGAGTACAGACCATGTCCCGGCGAGCGTCTTCGCCCAAATCGACGGGCGCTAGGTCGAAATACCCCGCTTGGTCTTGCGTATTAAGTACCGGACGGCCATTCTCATCCACGGTAAATAGGAAAAACTCACCTTCGGGACCGACATTCATTATCAGACCAAGATCAGATGCTTCTTGTAACACCCGTTTTAAGTTAAGGCGGGGATCACCATAGAAGGGTGTGCCATCCGCATTATGAACATCGCAAATTAACCGGGCTACTGCTCCATTACTTGGGCGCCAGGGAAAAACCGTAAATGAATCAGCATCGGGTATTAAAAACATATCCGATTCCTCAATCTCTTTAAAACCAACAATCGAGGAACCATCAAACATTAGTTCACCATCAAGCGCCTTTTCCAGCTGAGTAACCGGAATGGCTACATTCTTCATTATGCCGAGTACATCGGTAAACTGGAGACGGATAAATCGCACCCCGTTAGCCCTTGCCTTTTCCATTACTTCGGCTTTCTTGTCTTTGCTCATCATTTCTACTCGAACCTCCTCAAACTATTTTTCCAAACGTTTTATGACTTCACGGGCTACTTGGATCAGGGTCAATCCCCGATTCATAGCCTCCTTCTGTAAAAACCGGTGGGCATCAGGCTCATTTAGTTGCAATCGACTCACCAACAAACCCTTAGCCCGATCAACCACTTTGCGCGTTTCTATCTTTTCTTCCAATCGGTTGATTTCGGTCTTTAATTGGCCATACTTTCTCCAGTACAGCATTGCGGTTTCTACCGCTGGGATTAGGGTGTAGTCATAGACTGGTTTGACCAAATAAGGTAGCTTAGTAGCATTGACTAATGCCTCCCGATTTACCAGCAGTAAAACTGCTGCTAACTGGTCTTCATCGATGATCAGAGCCGTTTTCAGCCCTTTTCCCCCTTCTAAGTTCGCATCCACAACCACTAGATCACATAGTAAGCTGCGTGTCTTGCGCAGAGCCTGACCCATATCAGCCACTTCAGCCACTACCTGGTACCCAGCCCGCTTTAAAGCCTCACTGATTTGTGTCCGCTGGGTACCGACACTATCTGCAATTAAAACCTTGCCCGCCAATGGCATCACCTGCCTCTACCCACATGGGCCAGTATTATAAATCCCTCATAACTATCAATTAGCAAAAATAAATAGCGCCCTTAAGACAGGGTGCCCAAATACACCACAAATCTTAAAGACGCCTTTGTCTCATAAAGCTAATTCAGTTGTGTTAGGGTTAAGGCTCCATTGCCTATAGACATTTTATGTCGGGACAATTAAATCAGGCAATACCTTTAGCCCAGATATAATGTATACTTGCTGCTGCAGTTCAATAATTGATTATCCCAGGGCTAATAAAAATGGTGATGTTATCTAGTTTCATAAAACTTCTACAATATTTTGCCTGATAATGTAGGTATTTGCGCGCAAACATGGTTTTCCAGTTGACGAGGGGCTAAAATGATTATATACTGATCATTGTTAACCGCATAAATTGGCGATGAGACGGAGCAGTAGGCGTTTTTTGTACGCAGAGAACTGGCGGTCGGTGCGAGCCAGTAACCAACGCTGAACTCACCGGGGAGCCGCAGTCGCGAAGAAACTGTAGTGACTGCCGGTGGTGACGTTATAACCATCAAGAGCGGACAGTGACATGGGGGTGTAGCTCAGCTGGGAGAGCGCCTGCTCGGCATGCAGGAGGTCAGGGGTTCGAATCCCCTCATCTCCACCATTTTATCTGTCAATCAGGGTGGTACCGCGGAAAGATTAGTCTTCCGTCCCTTTTGGGAAGGAAGACTTTTTGCTATTTATCAAACGCCCCTAAGACCTCTTCTCTTTAGGTGGGGGATAAACCGATTTTTCTCTAGAGTGGGTTCAATCCCCGATTGAGGGGGCATTCGATAAAACGCTCGCGGCGCGATGCACACAAAATGCACAATGTAGGCGCTAAAGCGCCCGCATTTTGGCGCTTCGCGCAAGCGCTCATTAAACAACCAGGGAGGTAGGAAAGTGAATCGGTACGATTTTAAAAGTATTGAGCCGAAATGGCAGGCTTACTGGGACGAAAACCAGGCTTTCAAGGCAGAAACCGACCCCTCCAAGCCAAAATACTATAATTTGGAGATGTTCCCCTATCCCTCCGGCAATCTACATATGGGGCATGATCGCAATTATGCAATTGGTGATGTAATCGCCCGTTTTAAATCCCGCCAGGGTTACAATGTGCTGCATCCTATGGGTTGGGATGCTTTCGGTCTCCCGGCGGAAAATGCGGCGATTAAAAACAACTCTCATCCCGCAGCCTGGACCTATTCTAACATTGATAATATGCGCGATCAGCTAAAGAGTCTTGGTATATCTTACGACTGGGATCGCGAAGTTGCCACCTGCCGTCCCGATTACTATAAGTTCACCCAATGGATGTTTTTAAAACTATACGAAATGGGACTGGCCTATAAAAAACAAGGCGCGGTTAATTGGTGCCCCTCCTGCTCTACCGTACTGGCCAATGAGCAGGTAGTAGAGGGTGCCTGCGAGCGCTGTGAAACTACGGTCGAAAAGCGCTATCTGGAGCAGTGGTTCTTCAAAACCACCGCTTACGCGGAAAGACTACTAGATGATTTAGATATGTTACCTGGCTGGCCTGAAAAGGTTAAAATCATGCAGCGTAACTGGATTGGCCGCTCGGTGGGTTGTCAGTTCGATCTTACCATTGAGGGTATCGATGATAAGCTGACCGTATTTACTACCCGGCCGGACACGGTTTTTGGCGTTACCTATATGGTTTTGGCTCCTGAGCACCCTCTAGTGGAGAAGCTTGCCGCTGGTCGTCCCGA
Source organism: Methylocystaceae bacterium (assembly GCA_050259475.1). Taxonomy (GTDB): domain Bacteria; phylum Bacillota; class Syntrophomonadia; order Syntrophomonadales; family JBLNAA01; genus JBLNAA01. Next base: position 7,896 of record JBLNAS010000264.1, on the reverse strand, counting down.
AGCACCCGCGATCAAAGCCTTCCAGGAACGCATGAAATTCTTAAACGAATTAGATCGCACTGCCACTGATGCTGAAAAGGAAGGCGTTTTCACCGGAGCTTATGCCATCAACCCGATGAATGGGGAAAAGGTGCCGATCTGGATTGCCAATTATGTGTTAATTGAATACGGTACCGGAGCGATCATGGCCGTACCCGCTCATGATCAGCGCGATTTTGACTTTGCCCGCAAATATAATATTCCTATTCGGGTAGTCATAAGACCCGAAAGCGAAAGCTTAGATGGCGATACCCTGACCGAAGCCTTTGTTGGCGAGGGTGAAATGGTTAATTCCGGTGAATTTGACGGCTATTCTGTTGATGACGGCATTGCTGCCGTAATTAAGGAAATGGAACAATTAGGCATCGGCACTGGTACCATCAATTATCGTCTGCGTGACTGGTTAATTTCCCGGCAGCGTTTCTGGGGTGCACCAATCCCGATCGTTTATTGCCCTGACTGCGGCGCCGTGCCTATCCCTTATGACCAATTACCGGTAATGCTCCCTGAGGATGTGGCCTTTCGGCCGACCGGGGAATCGCCGCTTACTTATGTAGAAAATTTTGTTAACACCACCTGCCCAGTCTGCGGTAAGCCAGCCCGGCGGGAAACTGATACCATGGATACCTTTGTCTGTTCCTCCTGGTATTACATGCGTTATTGCAGCCCCCAGAATACCGAAATGCCTTTTAGCTCCGAAGATGTTGATTATTGGATGAGTGTCGATCAATACATCGGTGGGGTCGAACATGCGATATTGCACCTGATGTATGCCCGCTTCTTTACTAAGGTGCTCTACGATGCCGGTCTGGTCAAGGTACAAGAGCCGTTCACCAACCTTTTGACCCAAGGCATGGTGTTAAAAGATGGCTCCAAGATGTCGAAGTCTAAAGGCAATGTGGTCAGTCCAGAAGATATTATAAATCGCTACGGTGCTGATACCGCGCGTCTATTCATCCTCTTTGCCTCCCCTCCAGAACGCGATCTAGAATGGAGTAACCAGGGAGTAGAAGGTAGCTATCGCTTCTTGAACCGAGTATGGCGTCTGGTGCTGGAGTTAAATGATGCCAAAGGGCAGTCCGGCAGTGAGCTTACCACCGAAGATAAGGCTATGCGCTACCGCATCCATTACACCATTAAAAAGGTAACCGAGGATGTGGAAAAGCGTTTTAACTTCAATACTGCAATTAGTGCCATTATGGAATTAGTCAATGACCTCTTTACCTATAAAGAGCAATCGACGGCTAAATCAGCAATTTTACTGGAAGCAGTCACCACTTTGATATCATTATTAGAGCCCTTTGCCCCCCATTTGGCCGAGGAATTATGGCAGGCTTCAGGACATAATAAGACCCTAAGCAGCACCTTGCTTCCAACCTGTGACGAAACCGCGCTAATTAAAGATGAAATTGAAATCGTGGTGCAGCTAAATGGGAAGGTCAAGGAACGCGTCCTGATACCCAGTGGCCTGGAAACCAAAGAATTAGAAACCCTGATCATGAACCTACCTAGTATCAAGGCTTTGGTTGGGGATAGCAAAGTAGTAAAGGTTGTTGTGATACCGGGCAAGCTAGTCAATATTGTGGTGAAGTAATATGGAGCAAACATGTTTTATCCCTACCACCTGGGGTGATGTGCAGATAACCAGCCGGGACAATAAGCTGTCCCGGCTTTTGTTGCCGATCAGTGAGCAAAACCCAGACCAAAGAGATGATCCTCCCGTGGCTTTAGCTACCGCTATTTCTGCCTATTTTTCTGGCCTACCAATCTCATTTGCGGTCAGCTTTGGTGATCAACAGCTTGATGATACCTATTCTCAGTCTATTGCCTGGTGGCAGACTAACGTCAGCGTTTTTCCTCTCCAGAAATCAGCTTACCCCGCTACACCAATAGAGCTGGATTTAGTAGGCCTCACCCCTTACCTATCTCGGGTGCTGGCCGCTACAGCTGCCATACCGTGGGGACAGACTATCACCTATAGTGATCTCGGCTATTTGGTCAGTGGTAACTACCGGCAAGCTCGGGCGGTAGGCACGGCAATGCGATTAAATCCTCTGCCACTCATTATCCCCTGCCACCGAGTAGTGGCCAGAAACGGGCCCGGGGGATTTAGCGGCGGCACTGGCGTTGACTATAAACTAAAAATGCTTGCTCTCGAGAAATAATAACGAAATAACAAAAAAGTGAGAAAAAGGGGTCTGACCCCTTTTTCTCACTTTTTTTTAGGTCAAGCTATTTTAATCTAGAGTACGTACCCAATTCATAATACGCCCCCGATACATAAATGCTGTACCGAAGGTTATGATAGTGGCTACTACGATGACCACTACCATACTGACATTACCGCCGATGGCATTAGCTCCTACGTAAGTAGCCAAAAAATTAGCTGGAAGACGGGCAATCGTAGTTAGCACAATAAAAGTCAAGGGACGTACCGGGGTCAACCCTGACATATAGGTAAGTAGGTCCTTGGGTAAACCTGGTATAAAAAACAAGATTAGTACCAGCAAACCCGACTTTTTGCTTTTTAATATGAAATTAAACTTTTTTAATTGCTTTTCTGGAACCAGGTAATGCACCAGCGGTAAGCCTACTACACGGGCCAAGCTAAAGGCAATCACACTACCAAGGAAAATACCGCCTACGTTATAAAGTGTTCCCTGCCAGGTACCAAAGACATAGCCGCCGGCAAATTGGAGCACTTCACCAGGTACAGCTGGCACGACCACCTGCGCGACCTGCAGCAACATGAAAACCATGGCCGCAAAGGGGCCAAATGATTTTAGGTAAAGTTTAAATTGACCAGAATCGGAAACCATTCGTTTAATTTCCGGTCCCATGGTTACGGCCAGATAAACCATCAATCCCAGCAATATAACAGCAACACTGGCATATATGGTTAGATTGATTTGCTTTTTATTCATTGTATCCTCCAGCCAACCCTTGGCAATTCCTATACAATACAGCAACATCAAGATTAATGTTATACCAAGAAATAGCCGGTGATATGGCCATCCAATCTTTATTATGATAGCACGATAAACCCTTAGGGCGCATTGGTTACTGCTGGAAACTGGGCAAAAAAGGGCCGCTGTCCAACACAGCGGCCCTTCATATGGTCAATATTTGTTCGATGAACTATATAATTTATGCACCCAGACCTAGTGCTGCTTCCACAACTTCTACCGACGTGGTATCACATTCTTTCAGCACCTCCAAGAAAGCACCGATTTCAGGTAGGATGTTACGGATGAAGAAACGTGCCGAAGCTACCTTGCCAGCATAAAAGGCATAATCAAAGTGTTCACTACCTAGGGCTTCACACTGTTTCTGTGCTAGTAAAGCCATTTCCAAAAGTATTTTGGCAGCGTAAAGCTTACCGGTAGCATGCAGCATACGGGTAGCATAAAGCTTAATTACCGCATCCTTGCCTTCCGCGCGGTAACCGTTAAATACGGCAACTAATTCGTCGTAGGTGGCAATAGCCTTGTTCAACAGTTCATAATCACGGGCAAATTCAGTGGCTGGAGCAGCGGCAAAGTTTTTAATATCCTGCAGCCAGTCACTAAAGACCTGACCCTTCTTCATGGTCATTTTACGCCCACATAAATCCATCGATTGGATGTAATTAGTACCTTCCCAAATCGGATAGATTCGAGCGTCACGGTACAGCTCTGCGCAGGGGTATTCTTCGGAGAAACCATAACCACCATATACCTGCAGAGCAGAACTAATGCATTCTAATGCTAGGTCGGAGCAGTAGGCTTTGACTATCGGGGTATTGATCTCAATACGGTCCTTAGCCCATCTGACTAATTCAGCATCAGTGCTGTGGTTTTTTATATCCAGCATGTAGAAAGTGCTAATAACCATAGCCCGGAAAGCTTCAATGTGAGCCTTCTGGAACATCAGCATACGGCGCACATCTTCATGGTTAATAATCGATGCCGAACCACCTTTGGGATTAGTTGTCGTTTTACCCTGGATGCGCTGACGGGCATAATCAGCAGCGTTATTGTAGGCAACAGCTGCACAGGCGGTAGCAGAAAGACCGGACATCAGACGTTCTTCGTTCATCATATTGAACATCTGGGCCAGACCTTGCCCAATACCATCTTCGCCAGGGACTTCTCCAAGCAGGAAGCCCAAGCAATCATTGTTTTCACCAAAATTGATAACACAGGTAGGATTACCCTTGAGACCTAGTTTGTGCTCAATACCCGCGCAGTTTACATCATTGAATTTACCAGGGTTGCCATCAGCATCAGGCAGGAACTTGGGAATAACAAACAGAGAAACACCGGCGGTACCAGGTCTGCAGCCTTCGATACGGGCCAAAGCCATATGAATTATATTTTCGGTAATATCCTGTTCTCCACCACTGATAAAGCATTTGCTGCCCTTAATTTTATAAACCCCAGGGGTTGCAGTTGGAATAGCTTTGGTGGAGAGATTACCCACATCGGAACCAGCAATGGGTTCTGTCAAATCCATGGTTCCTGTCCAATGGCCGCTGTACATCTTTTCCAGATAGGCTTTTTTCAATTCTTCATTACCGAAGTCCTCAATCAGGCCTGCAGCACTTCCGGTAGCCAGATAAATAGTTCCCAGCGAGGGATTGGCACCAATAATGTATTCCAGCATCGCCCACAGAATAGAAAGGGGCACCGCTGAAGGATCTTCCGGGTCATAATTGCTGCTGCACAGGCCATTATTCTGGATAAAGAAGTAAGCGGTTTTAGTCGACTCAGGTGTAATTACCTGGCCATCAACATAATGGCTACCGATCTTATCAGAATCCTCACAGCTCAGGGCAATTACTTCTTTGCTGCCCTTAAAGGCATTGTCGAGTATAAAATCAATATCTTCTACCGCATAGCCATCTTTAAACCGCTCGGTAGCAAAAAGCCTTTCCATATCTAACCATTCCCGGAAAATAAACTTATGATCACGTGTGGAATTCATAAAATTGGATGACATACTAACACTCTCCCCTTCTCTTTAGCTATACCCAACCCTATACTAGTATTTTCGCCGACCGGTTTCGATCGATTGTCCCCAATATTCTAATTGTGCCATAAACGCAACTAATCTTTCATCCTTTAACTAAAGTTATAAAATCCAAACTATTCCGTGAATTTACCACTAATAGACAAGGGCTGTAAACTTACTGTTAACAGCCCCTATCAGCGTATCTCTCAATTTATCCTTAAAGCATAAGGGTTTAAGCGGTTATTTTATTACTCTTCCGCCAAATACCGTATTCCTGAGCTGATTTCACCAATTCATCCTTGAAATCGGGATGAGCGATATCGATTAGCCGCTCAGCCCTGGACCAAGTGGAGGCACCTTTCATGTTAGCACAGCCATACTCAGTGACAATATTATGTACGGTTTGGCGAGGTACAGTTACTGAGGTACCTATAGGGAGGAAGGGAACTATATTCGATATGCGCTGACCTTCCTTATTTTCATAAGAAGATGGTAGGCAAATAAAACTTTTACCCCCATTTGACCAAAACGCACCCTGCACGAAATCAAGCATGCCCCCGTTGCCGGATATCTGCCGGAAATTACTATTTTCAGCACTGACCTGGGAGAAAATATCAACCTTAAGTGCTTGGTTAATGGAGATTAGTTTATCGATTTTTGCCAGGCTAAGTGGGTGGTTGGAATAGCCAGTATTATAGGAAGCCAAAGCGGTATTATTATGGACAAAATCATAAAGCTTTCTAGTACCCAAGGCAAAGGTGTAGACAATCTTACCAATATCAACATTCTTGCGTAAGCCGGTCATACGCCCTGACTCAAACATATCAATATAGGCATCGGAAAGCATCTCGGTATGACCACCTAAGTCCTTAAGATCAGTCTCGCTGATCAGTTTGCCCAAAATATTCGGCATGCCACCGATACCGAGCTGTATGCAACAGCCGTCATTCAATTGATCAAGAATATGACCGGCAATTAGGCGATCAACTTCGCTAGCATCTTTGACTGATATTTCTCCCAGCGGTGAATCATCCTGGATAATATAGTCAATCTGGGAAATATGTATTTTCTCTTTGTCTCCACCTAATGCGATCGGCATGTTAGAGTTCTCTTCCACTATTACCACTCCGGCACCAATCGCTTGTTCATAGGTACAAGAGTTACTGAGACCAAAATTGAAATAACCCTGTTCATCCATCGGAGTAGTACGAAAGGCGAAAACTGCACGTTGGGGAACTCCCATTTTGCCATTGGTTAAAGATTCTACATCACTGTAGACCTCAGCCTCACCGAGAACTGGTGGAGAGTAATAAATACTTTTAACTCCCCGGCTCTGCATAATACGAGTTAAGGGAGAGAAGTGAATATCATGGTAAGTAAAAACCTCCCCTAATGGATCTTGCATAATAACTTCGGGAACTGGTAATACCGTAACACAAGATTGAATAACCACATTGGATAATTCACTCTTACGGGCAGCTAGTGCCCGATCGAAAGCTACTGGTTTACCGTTAAAAAATCCATAATCAACATAATCATTCGATTTGACCAGCCCTGCTGCTTTCTCCGGGCTACAAAGCTTGTCGGCATACATTTGGCGAAAAGTAGTCATTATTGCTAAAACCTCCTATAAATATGTATTGTTAATAACCGGTAATTCCGGCTCTTATACGGGGGAGTGGCAGCACTTGAAGCATTCTGGCGGAATTATCCCCAAGTGCCACCAAGGCTTGCGTTTGAACACAAACTACTTATTTGCAAAATTTGTACCAAGCATAAGTCTTGTCTATTTTTCGGGGCAAAACCCAATTTAACTAACTTTATATCCACAAGTAATCTGTTGGTAACTATGTCTTTGTTTATAGTTGATTGTATTGCAACACTACACTTCGCTGCACCTCCGTCCAGCGTCCGCGGCCTTCATTGGTTCCCCAGAGATATTAACCTACCCTTCCCAGCAATAAAAAAGGCGATCCCCCCGAGGGAATCGCCCGTTCCAACCAAAACCTATGATTTTAGGAAATTAATCAATCCGATATTCATCCATCTTTTTATAAATCGTACTCCTAGCCATCCCCATATCACGTGCAACTTTACTGACATTGCCCTGGTGTTTATCCATCAGCGTAATAATTTGCTGCCGTTCTTGCTCCATCATTATTAGACGCTGCTTTTCACGTGCCTGTCTCAAAGACTCGGCCCCACGGTGTGATGGTGATGCGGGTATTGCTGCGGGGGCAACAAAGCCCGCAGTCAATAACCAATCCTGCAAGTTAACCTTGGTATCGGCGGCATGAACCAGCTTTTCGACCAAGTTTTGCAGTTCCCGAACATTACCCGGCCATTCATATTTAAGCAAGGTATCCATTACCGGTAGATTAAATATATTGATCCGCTCTGCCCACTGGGGATCAGTCTTATAAAGATAATGTTCTAACAATATCGGAATATCCTGGGGGCGATCCCGTAACGGAGGGATTTTAATACTAATAACATTAAGCCGATAATAGAGATCCTGACGAAAGGCTCCCGCCTGAACCGCTGACCATAGGTCTTTATTCGTAGCACAGATAATCCGCACATCCACCGGGATCATCTGATTACCCCCAATACGGGTCAATTGCTGTTCCTGAATAACTCTTAACAGGATAGCCTGCTGTTCAAATGGCATATCACCGATTTCATCCAGAAACAGTGTCCCCCCTGATGCTAGCTCAAACTTCCCCGGGCTGCCACCTCTTTTAGCGCCCGTAAAAGCCCCTTCCACGTAACCAAACATCTCACTGCCGATTAGATCACGGGGAATGGCGGCACAATTCATAGCCACAAATGGACCCCGCCACCGGTTACTATCATTGTGCATGG
>JBLNAS010000263.1:0-4303 GCA_050259475.1 Methylocystaceae bacterium | reverse complement strand
GGAACTCGAGTGAAATATTTGCGAGCTGATGAGGATTTTAATCAGCAATTGGCAAGCATTCGCCGATTGGCGTCGTTGGAGGTCAATACCATCTATTGTGCTGTAGCTGGTGCTGTTGAAGATGGTCAGGCGTTACTCAAGACTAAGCTGCAGTTTATGGAAGAAATGCAAGGCCAGGTGTTAGCTCTGCATGGTCAAGGATTACCGCCGGGAGAAATCCGTAAAAGATTACTGCCAAAGGAAGGCCTTATGTATTGGTTTTCGGCAGGCCATTTCAGCAAACAGCACTTAATAGATAGTATTTTACAGATAGCCCAATAGTCACTAAGGAGGTTAGAATAAGTGTCGTTAAAGTATATGGTACTTGGTTTTTTGATGGATGGGCCCAGTCATGGTTATGAGCTGAAGTCAGGCTTATTTAGCAAAATATTTAAAGACTTTGGTATCAATGATGGACAGCTTTATCCTTTGCTAAAGAAGTTAGAGACTGAAGGGTTAATCACTAAAACAGTACAGCCGCAAGAGGGGATGCCAAGCCGTCATATGTATGCCATTACCGAACCGGGTAAGGTTGAGTTTAGGCAGTGGCTTGCCAGTGATGAAGGGGAGGAAGTTTCTTTTCGGTATGACTTTTTCCGAAAGGATTTATTCTTCATTCGGTGCAATTATATCCGGTTTTTACCGCTCGAGGTCGCAGAAAAGAAAATACAGCGGCAGATGGCTACCGTGGCCAGTACGATTGCTGATCTGCAAAAGGCTCGTGCGACCATGCAGTCAAAGGGGGTCGACCCAGTAAGGATAAGCATCCTCGAGTACGGTATCAATATGCAGCAAGTACGGGGAGAGTGGTTGGTCAATTTTCTGAAAGTAATAGAGGCGGGTAGATCAACAAAATAAATTGGGGGATCATGAAAGCCAGGAAGATATCGAAGCCCACCTAGTTTGAATACATGTATAATGATTGCTCCAGTTTGGTATAAATGGAAGCTTTAAGCACGATAATAGCCCCTGGGGCAAGTAGCTTTTGGATGTGAGGCCTTGCCGTCTCAACAGTAGGATAGTACGATATTTTACTTGCAGGGTATCCAGATGTAACGGCACCCCTTACGTATTCCCGACCCCATTTCCCAATGGCCAGGACCTGTTCAAAATTGACACCGGCTACTTCTTTTCCAACCTCATAATGAACCTGGTAAGCATACTTACTAGTACTATTTGACGGTCTTTCCATGTCCCCCAGCACCAAGGTAACTCGGTTATGAGCGGCTAGTGGGCGGAGCTCATTAATTAGAAGTCGTGTAGAATCTGGATTAGCATTGAAATTGTCATTGATGACATAGCTACCATTTTCTCCAGGATGAACTTTCAATCGGCCTTCTAATGGCTGAAATTTGGCTAAACCTTGGATAATCTCATTGCTATTAAGCCCTAATTGTAAACCGACCAGAATTGCCGCTAGCGCATTGCCAACATTATACTTCCCAAAAGTATTAATCCAAATGTTTAGCTTTAATCTCTTACCATTGGCAATAAAGGAGGTGCCAAAGCCTTGTATTTTGATATCCGAAGCCCAAAGGTCAAACTCGGACGAAAATCCATAACGGAGGACTTGCCCCTTAAACCTATGCAATGGCAGTTGTTTGATATTCTCATCTTCGCCGTTTAAAATCAAGACGCTGTTTGCGTTCATGTGGCGCAAGATTTCCGCTTTGGCGGCGATAATATTCTGAATAGATTTCAGTCTAAGCAAGTGGGCCCGTTGAATACTGGTAATCACAGCAATACTCGGCTTGATCATGCTAGCGGAAGTACTAAGCATACCTCTCCTGAGCATCCCTGCCTCAATAACTGCCGAGCGGTGACTAGCATTGATGCTAAGAATGTGATGTGCCACACTAAACGGAGAATTTCTATTCTCAACGCTAATCATCGGGTTACATGTCTCCGCTAGCACCGCACCAATCATTTCCTTGGTTGTAGTCTTACCAGCACTGCCAATGACCTGAACGAAAGGAATATCCAGAAAGCGGCGATACGTTCCTGCTAATGCCATATAGGATCGAAGCAGGTTACTTACTTTGATAACGGCAATACCAGCTTTTCTATACTTATTGACAGGTAAGCTATTAGGATTGGTGGTCACCACGCAATGAACATGATGTTTAACCAACTGGTTTAATGCATTTCTTCTAGTAGCGTTCTTAGTTAAAAAGGTTATGGATGCGGGGGAAGTTTTTCGCAAACCGCCAACAACTAAAGGAATATCAGATATTTTATTTCCTACTACTAGCTTTCCCTTCATGACAGCAGTCAGTTGTTCCAGTGTTAAACTCGGCAATGACACCAGTCCCTCACTCAATTTCCTCTATTACCATATTCAGGTAATAGAGGTTGGGGGAACCATATCATTGCGAAAGTGCTTAAGGAGGATACATATGGAAAGAACTAAGCTGCTGTTCATAACTTGTGATTTCCAGCACTATACCGAACGTAACACTTTCTATCTGACCGAGGAACTGGCAAAAAACTTTAGCCTGGCTCTTTGGCATTGGCCAGGCAGAATCAATGATATTTTGCAGCAAATTCCTTTTAAACCGGACTTCATACTGCTCAATGATATGAAAGAGACCCGTTGTCCAGATATTACGGGTCTAGCTGAATTAATCATTCCCTGGGGGATTATCGTGCACGATCTTCACTATAAAGTAGCTGAACGCCGGAAGTTCATGAAGCAAAACCGGGTAAGGAACATCTTTTCTATCTATCGCGATGCTTTTCGCCAAAGGTTTCCCGAGTTTGCAAGCAGAATGCGATGGTTACCTCATTTTGTTAACACTGAATTATTTAAGGATTACCAGCTAACCAAAGACCATAACTGGCTCATGATGGGGAAAATCGCTTCTTACTATCCTCTGCGGCAAAAGATGTACCGGACTATGAAAGGAAAAAATGGCTTTGTCTATTACCCTCATCCTGGGTATCGTCAGATTAGTGATGATAAAGAAAAGGGAATATTGGTGGGGGAGCGTTACGCTCGCGAAATTGGCCGAGCGAAGATGTTTTTAACCTGTGATTCTATCTTTCACTATCCTTTAATTAAGTATTATGAGGTTTTGGCTTGTAAAACGCTGCTGCTGGCACCTGCATCCCGAGAATTACGTGACCTTGGATTTGTTCCGGGCATCCACTTTGTGGCCATAGATCAGAGCAATTTTAAGAGAAAAGCATACTACTACCTGCAACACGTAAAAGAAAGGCAAAGGATTGCTGAAGCTGGGTATAGAATGGTGCACAATAAACATTCAGCGATTATTAGGGCGAATCAGTTGTGTAAAATGATCGGTGATATTATAGCGGAGGAACAGGTTAAATAGATTTAAGACAATAAATACGGATCTAGGGAGAGTTGCCGTGAAAATTAGGGACAATTTCGGCTCTCGATAATATTTATACGGGGACAGTTCCATAAAGAATATTGCCGACAGAAGTACAGGAAGAGTGGTTGACCAAATTCTTTAATAAGATTAATCATATAGCGGGAATAAGGGGGAAGCGAGATGCAGGAAAAAATTGAATCCTTAAAACTTGGTCTGCAGGAGCAGGGCTATATAGCTGATGAAGCTGCCGCCACGGTGCTGTATTTAGTGGAGGCTCTGGATAAACCGGTACTGGTGGAAGGTCCAGCTGGAGTCGGGAAAACGGCTATTGCTCAAGCCTTTGCCCGGCTGAAACAGGTGCCGCTTATCCGGCTGCAGTGTTATGAAGGTATTGACGAGGCACGGGCTATATATGAGTGGAATTATAAAAAGCAGTTGCTCCATATTCAGGCGGTGGCCGGGCGTCAATTGGAGATAGCTGAAGTCGAAAAGCAGATATTTGCGGAAGAATTTTTGCTGGTACGACCGCTACTACAGGCGATTACTAGTCCGACCAAGTCTTGTTTACTGGTGGACGAAATTGATAAAGTGGACTTTGAATTTGAAGCATTACTACTGGAATTAATGTCGGAATTTCAAATTACACTACCGGAGCTAGGCACTATCAAAGCGCAGCATATCCCTTATATTTTTCTTACTTCCAATGCTACCCGTGAGTTGTCGGAGGCTTTAAAGCGGCGGTGCCTATTCCTTTACTTGGACTACCCAGATCCGCAACGGGAGATGCAAGTACTACAGCTAAAGGTACCTAATTTGAGCAATCGGCTGGCTGAGCAGTTGGCAACTACACTCGAGCAATTGCGAACCTTTAAATTACGTAAACCCCCTAGTATTGCTGAGGGGATTGATTGGGCTGTAGCTTTACT
>JBLNAS010000262.1:0-2896 GCA_050259475.1 Methylocystaceae bacterium | reverse complement strand
CGTATTACCGGGGGTAGTAGTCATCGCCCAGGGCAGTTGGTTAGCCCATGGGGGTGGGGTAAATCAATTAACTCATGAAGTCTATCCTGATATGGGGCAGGGCACCCCCCATTATGATTGTTGTTGCCGACTACAAGCGATCTAGCGCCAGGTCGGAGCAACCTTTCCTGGCGGGGTAATTAAGCGTAAAAGTTCGTGGTATATAGGTTGGTAGGCAGTACTGGTGGCTAAGGTCAAATTAATGGGATAGTTTCGCCCTCTTATTACCAGGACCGATTTCTTTTGTTTACTAGTCAAGGCTTGCCCCGATAGTAATAACTCAGCCATCTTAAGGCTGTCAGCAGTAGTGGCTAGATCTGGTATTATTCCAACATGGTTGACCTTTCTACCTAACGGCGTGCGATAATTTTCACAGGTAAGCTTTAATATACCATCATTACCAAGGTTAAACAGCCATTGTACACAACCTTTACCATAGGTCTGTCTACCAATAATTACTGCTTTTCCATAGTCTTGTAAGGCACCTGCCAGTACCTCAGATGCACTAGCAGTTTGCTCATTTACTAACACGGCTGTTGGTTCATTGAGAATTAACCCAGGAGATTCGGCGGTTAGAGGGTGAGAACTAGTACTGCGGTTATCAGTTAGCAAGCAAGTCTGACCGGGGATAAAATAACCAGCTACCAACCGAGCTGCTTCCAGATACCCGCCGCCATTATCCTGGAGGTCAATAATCCATGATCGAGCCCCTTGTTTTTTTAGCTCAGTGACGGCCTCACCAAAACGTTGACCGGTATCGGAGGAAAATGTACAAATATTTATGTAGCCAATGCGCCCCGCTAGTAAACGATGAGTAACACTAGGTAGATTTATTGCCCGACGTGTTACTAGTAATTGGAGCGATTTATTTTGGCGTTTGACCTGTAATTTAATTTTCGTACCCTCAACTCCGCGGATTAAGTTACCGGCGGCGGTAAAATCCTTGCCGATCAAGCTAATACCATCAACTGACTGCACAATGTCACCTGATTGCAAACCGGCTTTTTCAGCGGGAGATTGATTTAGAATCGATTTAACCAATACGCCTTGGGGTATCAGATCAAAAACAATACCAATACCGACAAAGGTTTGGTTTAAAGCTTCTTGAAACTGTTTGAATTCCTCAACGGTAAAATATTGCGCATAAGGATCACCTAAAGCTACGAGCATAGCATCAATAGTTTTAGCCTCGGTAACCGACAGGGGAACGGTATCTACAAAATTTAAGTTGATGATCGCACGTACGCGTTCTACTGGATCTTCGCCTCGAGCAGATAAAGGGTTTCCACCCATTAATACGATCATAAATATAATTAAAAGTATCGAATATGTTTTTATCCGGCGCAATAGATGAAGTCCTCCCTGATATGTTCTACAATAAAGTTTATCATGATCAACGGTGCAGAGTGTGCAACCAGTACAAAATTATCATTCGGGGGAACAAAATTGGAAAAGATTGATCTGCATGGGTTAGGTGTTGAAGAGGCTATGGCCAAGGTTAATAATCAAATTGATTGGCTATTGCACAAAGGCGGCGATATTTTAGTAATTAATCATGGTAAAGGGCATCACAGTGATCATGGGATCGGGGTACTGCGACAAAAAATAAGAGTTGCTTTGAAAGAAATGGGACCGTTACTAAAACAACACGGTTTTTTTGTGGTCTATGGCGAAAGTGAATATCCAGTGGCTTTGGAATACGATGCAGGATGCACCTTAATCGTCGAACGTGGTCGTGAGCAAGATTACCTGGGGGGCCGCCAACAGGCAACGCGTAATCAAGCCGTCTATTCACCTGAAGGACGAGAAATGCGAAAACAACAGAAAAGGAATCGCCATCATTAATTAGCTAATCCTTAGCTTTGGATAACAAGCCAATCGCATCAATATAATGGTTTAAGGAATTAAGAAAAAGTAAAAACCCGCTGCTTTTCATAAACAGCGGGTTACTAATCGAAAATGGCAGGGGAGAAAGGACTTGAACCCTCAGCCCGCGGTTTTGGAGACCGCTGCTCTACCAATTGAGCTACTCCCCTGAGCAAAAGTAATTATAACATCGATCAGCTTTTTCACGCAAGCAGAATTGACCATATTTTCGGCCAAGCTTGAGGTGTAACGCCAGGGTTGATTGATTAATAGTATTGATTATAGTGTTAAGGTCATTGGCAGATAGGTATAATTCATTAAAGAAACGTTAGAATCCGAATAATGGTAGTAGGTCGAAATAATAAGAATGATGCTAAACGATTAAGAAGGAGGAGTAATTATGCGTATCGCAGTATTATATGGTGGCCGTTCAGAAGAAAGAGAAATATCATTGCGGAGCGGGGCGGCAGTAGCTAAAGGATTAGAAAAAAATGGCTATGAGGTTATGCTGGTTGACGCAAGAAGTGGATTAGTCGATAGTCTGCAGATGTTGAAACCTGACTTAGCATTTATTGCTTTGCATGGTCAATTTGGTGAAGATGGAACGGTGCAAGGGTTACTTGAGATGATGAACATACCTTATACTGGGCCTGGGGTTTTAGCCAGTGCTGCTTGCATGAACAAAATGATAACCAAGAAATTGTTAGTTCATGATGGTATACCTACGCCCGATTATGTACTGCTAGATGGTAAAAGAACTGTTATCGATGCTGTGGTATGGGGTGATCAGGTGCGGAATAAGCTGGGTGCTCCCGTGGTGGTGAAAGCAGCCAGCCAGGGATCGAGTATTGGTACAATTTTAGCTCGTCTTGATGAAGATATAGTGCCAGCCATCGAAGAGGCGCTGCGCTTTGATCAGCAATTGGTAGTCGAAAGAATGATTCAGGGCCGAGAATGTACAGTACCAGTG
The DNA here is from genome assembly GCA_050259475.1 of Methylocystaceae bacterium. Lineage (GTDB taxonomy): Bacteria > Bacillota > Syntrophomonadia > Syntrophomonadales > JBLNAA01 > JBLNAA01. Next base: position 21 of record JBLNAS010000262.1, on the reverse strand, counting down.
ATGGGTAATAGCAACCCACAA
>JBLNAS010000261.1:0-2660 GCA_050259475.1 Methylocystaceae bacterium | reverse complement strand
GGAGACTGTTGGTCGTTGCTAAACCACAAACATTCACCGGGTCTGTGGCTTGATCGTATTTTAGAAAGAAATCCACCCCGATGCGAATTTCGATAGTAAGCTCTTTGGCTGCCATCTCAGCAATCTTCTTGGGGCAAATAGTTATACCCGCACTTTTAGTCATACGTTTCGATAAGGATAGCTTGATTAAACCCGCAAAATGATCACGAAACCATTGGTGGAAAAACACCTGATCATAGGCATTAAAAAGTAAGTGGAGATCACTCACCTCTAGGGTATTGATTTTGTTATCCTTGATATTAGCCGAGGTTACTTTCAGGATCATCCCTACTTGTTCCCGCTTTTGTTGAATCAGATAAGGGTCATTTCTAATCGCAATTAGTTTTTCCAGCATCTCGATCTCCCGTTTGTTTGGTGCTAACTGTAACCTAGTATAGCGATAGCCAACGGCGTTAAGCAATTAAAAACCCCTGCTTGGGCAGGGGCAAAAACCAATCTATCATTATTTACTAGCACGATATATTTTTAATAACCCTTATCTAAGGATCAGACTTCAGAATTAATGCTTGACGATTGACAATAGTTTTAAGTATAACCTTGCGTTTCCAGAGACGAGCCAGGTTTTCAACCGTCTTTTGCGCATACTCCAGTTCAATTTCCCGCCCATCAAAATCATGTTCTAGCACCAGAGAGCGTTCTCTGGTCACCTCCGCGACTTTAATCTGCGGTACCATACCCAGGCCAGTTTTACTGGCTAAGGTTTCCCGGATCTTTTTGAAGCCCTCCTCGTCAGCCACCTCGGTTACCACCAGGTTTTTCCCGCGACGCATATATTCAAAAAGGTCTAGTTCTCTCGCCATCTCGATGGTTAAAAAACGCCGGATAAATGAAGCATCGCGCTCCGTTTGGCGGATACTCTTGATAAATTCAGTTCCCTCTTTTTCCTCCAGATATTTGAAGATGACAAAGCCCATGTGATAAGGGTTGAGACTCCCTACTACCGGCCGAATAACCATGTTATGCCGCATAAAAAACTCGACCTGAAGCTCAGGTTCCAGCTGTAACCGATTTAAAAGACGGTAATGCCAGTAACTAGCCCACCCCTCGTTCATTATCTTAGTCTCAATCTGGGGCAGGAAATACGAAGTTTCCTCATGCACAATAGTGATGAGGTCGCGTTCCCATTCCTCTAGCTCCCCATAGGTCTGAATGAAGTTCAGCAGATCATACTCGGGCTCTAAAGGTACCCGATTCAGATCAGGCTCAACCCACTTTTCGCGCGGAACCAGCTCGGGATAAGGACTTTCCGGGGGATGGGCAGCTTGGCGCAGCCGCTCCTTCTGTTCATTTAAGCTGAGTTTTTTTATCCCTAAATGCCGATCACTTTGCAAGCGCAGAGAATGAGCAGCATCCAACACCTTTTCCACCTGTTCATAGCCAATAGCCGGGTCGCCGGTATAAGCCCGCACCCGATCAGCATGCCCCTTAAACATCTCCATGGTGGTCTCCGCTCGAGTAAGTGCGGTAAACAAACGATTATTCTTAAAAAAATCGTTGTGTCCATAAACATGAGCCATGGTTAATATCTGCAGTGCCAGGGTGTTATCCTTCATAAGATAGGCTAAACATGGATTGGAGTTAATAACCATCTCATAGGGTAGCCCGCTTAGAGCATAACCATAGTAAGTGTTGATCCGCTCCCAAGCCTTACCGAAAGACCAGTGCGGGTAGCGGGAGGGCATGCCAGTATAAGCTTCATAACCAATCATCTGCTCAAAGCTCACCAGGTCAAATTCCTGTGGATAGCAGTCAAGCCCTTCTGCCTGCACTAATTCTACAATTCGCCGATCCCAATATTCCAGCTCGGCCAAGCTATAATTACTCATCCTCACTCACCGACCTTTCTACGGCCAATAGGCGCTTAAAGGCGGGCCAAATATCTTCTTTACCAGTAATCTTAACCATAACGAAATTAGGGAAACGCAGTCGCATTTTAAATTCACTCATGATGGTACCCGCTGACCATTGGGAGGCAATCTCACCATACCCAAACAGGTTGCAGGTCTCACAAAGCTCCTGTGCCATATCGAGTGCGGTATCAGTGTCTTCTAACCAATTATCACCGTCGGAACAATGGAAAACATAAATATTCCAGCGATTGGGTTGGTAGCGTTCCTGTATCAGTTCGAGCGCTTTAGCATAACCACTGGAAATCATGGTTCCACCGGACTCGACTTTGTGGAAAAACTCATCTTCGGATACTTCCTTGGCGGTGGTGGAATGAGCAACAAAGGCTACCTCGACATGCAGATACTTACGATGCACAAACTGATATAGCAGGAAAAAGAAGCTGCGCGCCAGGTATTTCTTAGTTTGGTACATGGAGCCTGAGGTATCCATGATGCAGATAACCACGGCATTAGACTCGCGGGTAATATCTTCTTTTATCCGCCGGTAACGCAGATCCTCATCCCGGAAAGGGAAACGAGCTTCGGTATCAAATTCCTTACCCATTTCATCAGCCGCTCGCTTCGCACCTTGTTTGCGTTTAACCTTTTCCGCCAGGGAACGAGTTTTAGCTAAACGGGGCGGTATACCGCGCCTTTGAATCCCCCAGCGCTTAATACTTTGATCCGAAATAACCTCGATAAATTTCTTCT